>CAIMLX010000073.1 GCA_903842455.1 uncultured Hyphomicrobiales bacterium
GAGGAGCCGAGTTCGGGGCCGGTCCCGGCGCGCGCGGCCAGGGCGTCGATGCGGGTTTCCTTCGGTGCGGCGAGGAGCAGCCTGGTGGCTTCCTGCAGCGATAGCGTCGTTTCAGTCGCCAGAACGATGGCCTGCGCCATGCGGCCCTGAGCGGCGTCGGAGTTGATGATGCCCGCGATGCGGTAGCGCTCCTCCTGCCGGGCGAGCGTCACTCCCGCCTCGTGTTCAGCCGTTGAGATGCCCGGGTCTTCGTCACCGGGCGCTATATCGTTCGTGCTCATCTGGATCCCTCCTTTGCGAGCGTTGCGCCCAGACGGGCGGGTGGTGGGCGATGTGTTTGCCCGAGAAAGCGAGGCGAGAACTTCGTCGAAGCTGGCGACACGGTCGGCGAGACCGAGGGCGATGGCTTCTGAGCCGATGAAGGTGCGGGCTTCCGTGGCGCGCGCCATGTCGGCGGTGAGCCGGCTGCCGCGCCCGAGAGCCACCGTGTCGATGAACTGGCGGTAGTGCGCATCGACGCTGGCCTGCAGATCCGCGCGGACGGCGTCAGAAAGCGGCTCGAACGGATTGCCGTCGACCTTGTGGGAACCAGCGAAGATCAGCGTCGGCTTGACGCCCTGCGCCGCGAGCTCGCCCGAACGGTCGGCATGCAGCATGACGACGCCGATCGACCCGACGATCGAGGTGGGCGAGATGACGATCTCGCTTGCGGCACTGGCAATGCCGTAAGCTGCCGACGCCGCCATGTCGTTGACGAAGGCCGTGATCGGCTTGGTTTGGCGAACCGATCGGATCAGATCCGCCAGACCTGCCATGCCGGCGGCTTCGCCACCAGGCGAGGAGATGTCGAGCAGCACCGACCGCACATCCGGGTCTTGCCCTGCCGCCCGTAACTGGGCTGCGATCCCCTCGTAGCTGGTGAGCCCCGACCGGCTGTCGAGCCAGGCGCCGCGGTTCACCAGCGTATCGAGCACCGGTATGATCGCCACGCCATCGGCAGTGCGCGTCATGGACTTGGTGCCATCCGCTCTGCCGGAAGAACCGACGAAGCGGCTTGCGTCAGGTCCCTCGGCACCTTCCTCCACATTGAAAAGCCCGGCCTCGAAACCGATGCGGCCGCTCAGAGCGCCGAGTATGACCTCGGCCTTGGCCGGATGGATGAGCAGCGGCGTGTTGAGGAGCCGGTGGCTGAGGCGCAGAAGGTGTCCGGGCATCAATACCCCCCTCCTGCGCGGAGGCCGAAGCGTCGGCGCATCCCGGCCTGGCGCCCGCAGACGGCTTCGAGGCGGCTCAGTTCTGCGCGTAAGCTGGCAATGTCGGCCTTGCCGTACTGGACTTTGCGCCTGACGCCATTGCCGGCATCGAACTCGATCACTTCGGGCCGTCGGCCCTCAAGCAGCGCGTAATAGGCATCGCGGATCCGCGGCAGCACGGCGCACGGATCGGCATAGTTGGTGAAGATGGTCATGGGGGTGAACTGTCTCCGGAGGGATCCTGAGAACCGAGGTCCGCAGAGCGGTCGTCCGTATTGGTGATGCCCTGGTACTGATGGTCTGGCAGGCCGTAGGTCTCGCGGAGCGCCTTCTCGCGGGCGCGCTGCGCATAGACGTCCTCGATGTCGTGGCCGAGGTCCTCGGCGATCGCCGCGTCCGTCATGACGCCGAGCCGGCACCAGATCTCGTGGGCCTTGGCCATCTTGAGATCGTCGGCCTGGGGCTTGGGCGCACCACGCCAGATGGCGCGGGAGGCTGCCGAGCGGTTGGCAAGGAAGCCCTCGAGCCC
>CAIMLX010000074.1 GCA_903842455.1 uncultured Hyphomicrobiales bacterium
CACGGCAAGGACAACGATAGCGGGCAAATCGCATCTCAAACTCGCTGGGTACGCTACTGGTGCTGTTCAAATCGGCGCTCCAAATCGGCTTCGCCCGGACAATCCTCCCGGTAACCCGGAGAAATCGCAGGTCTTTGCAGCGACCAAAAGTGGTGCGATTTCCTGTGCGGCTCTACCGCAATTTCGGGCTATTTTCGGGGTGTTTCTGGACTGACGCTCCCGCTTAACCGACTGCTAAATAAGCATTTTCGGTAACAGTTTCAACCGCTTCGAGACTTGGGAAGCTTCTGCTCTACCATTGAGCTACACCCGCGAGGTGAGGACGTATTTGCCGGAGTGTGGGGCGGGCGTCAAGGTGGTGAGGGCTCAGGCCTCGCTTGCTGTAGACCAGTACCGCACCCGACCGCTCGTTGCGGGGTGCAGTGCGCCAGCGGATGTCGACTTCAGCAAGTCCTTGCTGGAATCCGCGACCCTCGTTCAGCCGGAAGCCTGTGCGTTTTGCGAGACAGCGTCGCGGGTGCGGGGGCCACGAGGCAACCGGAGATCTGCCCGCCCGGGCAGACGCTAGCGACAGACCGCTTGCTATCGGGGCGTGCCGAGCTTTTCGAGCAGTGTGCTGCCGGTGGCGTAGGCTATGTCGTCGATGCGCAGCCGTTGATCGACGAAGCGCAATACCAGTCTGTCGGCGTACTGGGCCTTGTCGGGGTCCCGGTAGCCGAAGGCGATGATGACTTCGGGCGCAGCGGCGGTGCCACTGGCGCCAACCGGCATGCAGGTGTTGGCGTAGTCTGCGCTGCTTTGCCAGGGGATCGCAGTGGCGGGGTCGGCACCCTCCGGCACTTGCCGGGCGATGAGCGCGGCCAACTCCGGGGTCAGGATGGCGAGGATCGGCGCCATGTCGCCGCTGAGCCGGGCGGCACAGTAGATGTCGCCCACCTGAGTTGAGGTCAGCGAAACGGCGGCAGCAGGGCTGGCGGTGAGCGCCAGTGCGGCGCCGACGAACACGTTGGTGAGTTTCATGCCCCTTTGATGCCACGCCCTGGCGCGGGGCGCACCTATATCGCGCATCGGCCGGTACGATTGCCTGGTCGACGGTCAGGCCCGCAGGCTGCTACCTAGCAACTGTCTTTCGACAACCGGGGCTTGAGCCGATGCATGCACACCATCAACGCCTTGCCATGGGCCTGACCTATGCCGGGGTCCTGCCGGTGTGGGTCGGTCTGGGTGCTTCACAGTTCGCGGACATCCCGTGGGTAGGCTCTGGCATGCTTGCCTACGGTGCCATCATCGTCAGTTTCGTCTGCGGGATGCACTGGGCTACGTTCATGAACGCTGCCGGGCCTCTGCCAATCAACCTGCTGGTCACCAGCAACCTTGGAGCATTGTCGGCGTGGGGGCTCATGCTGATATCGCCCTGGTCCATGCCGGTCGCGTTCCTGGGACTGGCGGCGGTGCTGGGAATGCTTTTGGGCGTCGATCGACTGCTATTCTCGGCTCGCGCGATCGAGCCCTGGTTCTGGATGCTGAGGCGCAACGCATCGATCGGCCTGGGGGCGGGACTGCTGATCTGGGCGGCAATATCCTGACTGAATGCCGGTGCTTGCCATTCGCGCTGCATTGGCAAAGCAGCACTGGCTGGCTCGACCCGATGGGCGCACAGGCCCGGGCAAGTGCAACAGCCCGGGCCATAGCGGCGACTACCCTATCAGGCCGCCCTGGCCTCCTGGGCCTCCTCGGCCTGGGACTTACGAACAGCGATGAGGTAGATCAGGATGCCCACGCCAGCCTTGGCGATGATGTCGGCGATGGTGTAGCCGACCTGCACGTACGTCTCGGTCACAGCGCCCCCGAGGTTGGTGTAGGGGATCATGTAGACGATGGGATAAAAGCCCCACGACGCGAAGGTCAGCAGCCTGGCCTGCTTGATGAGCCCGCGAACACTGGCCGGCTGACGCTCGATCGCAGCACCCAAGCCCCTGAACAGTTCCCAGACGATATACAGGAACGGAACGGTCGAGAGCGTGCCCCAGATGGCGCGGGTGATATTGTCGTCGGCAATCTCGCCCGGGTAGCCCAGAACGATCATCAGCGCAGCGGCAAGCCCCAGCCTGACCGACTTGGACACGGTCTCCTGCTGGCTGAGCCGCATGACCAGGACCAGTTCGATCAGCAATAGCGGCACGGTCAGGAGCCAGTCGACGTATCGGTAGGCGTCGTTGAAGGCGAGGCCCGTGACTGTGATGACGCCATCGCGCACTTCATAGGCTGTTTCCCAGCTCTCAAAGATACGGAAGTAGTGATAGGCAGCGATGGCTGTGACCAGCCCAGAAATCGTCAGTGCAGTCTTGTATCCAGGTCCTACCTGCGATCGGCCGAACCATAGAAATATCGTCGCTGCCGCCATGGTAGCGAACGTGAATGAAAATGCGTTGTATACGAGCAGGTACTGCCCGATCTCGATCGTCGGCATTGTAGCAAACCTCTCACTCGACTTTTCTGCCAGGTGTCGGTTGGGCGCGGAGCGACCCGGACACTGACCGGACGAGAGATATGCACTTCGGCTTTATCGGACCATACGGCTTTTAAGCCGTGGTGCGGGGGCCGCGTCTGTGTGTCGATCCGTTCGTTCGCAGGAAGTCCATGCGGCAGACGGGGGTGCGGGCGGCGCGCCCAGCAGCTAGTCGGCGCTTACCAACTCACCAGCCCAGGCGCAGCACCGATATAGGCGCGGTCTTGGATCTGCCGGACAAGAAAATCGGCGAGATCCGAACGCGAAATGAGCCCGTTTCGCCACTGCGAGGGCTCGCGCAGCACCTTGTAGCGGCCCGAGCGCCCGCCAGGTGTCAGGACACCGGGCCGCACGATTGTCCAGTCCAGCGCACTGCGCTTGATCAGCTCCTCCTGCCGTGTCTTGTCGTCATAGGCGCGGCCGAAGACGATCTGGAACGGGACTCTCTGCAGGCAGTTGATGCTCGCCCGGCTCTCACCGGCTCCGAATCCGGTCACGCAGATCAGCCGCTTGACCGACTGACCCTGCATTGCACTCAACAGAACGCGCGTCGCCTCCGAGAACAGGTGGACCGGCCGCGCCAATTCACCAAGCCCGATGCCCAGCGTCATGATCACTGCATCGACTCCGGCTAGGGAGGCCCTGACGTCGGTGAGGTCAAGCGCATCGCCGCTGACTTTTTCCAGTCTGGGGCTGACCAAAGACATCGTAGAGGCGGATCGCGCCAACGCCCTGACGTCGTAGCCAGCGTCGATGGCCTGGCGGGTGGTTTCTAGCCCGACGCCCTTGCTCGCCCCAATGATCAGTACTTTCAAGCCACTGTCCTCTACGTTACTCACGCGTTCCGCTCGCGTTCATGCCCGGCATTCAGATACCGCTGCTTTGCCCAGGCTGCAGGGCTCGCAGTCACGCCTCTGTCGAGGGGCGGGGGTACCCTTCAGTCGTGCTCGCCAGTCTTGCCGCGACCAAGGCTACGCATGAAAAGCTGTGGCCGCGTGGCCGCCGAGGTCAGGGTCGCGACCGTTACGGCCGCAGCGGCAATCAACACCGTGTGCCCGACAGCGCTTGCCACGAATCCGGCGTAGCTGCCGATCGCAAGCGAGAAACTGGTTGCCCACATCAGGCCGAGCGCCTGCAGGATGTAATGCCGGATTGCAATGTCGGGAATATTGCGAACCGGACTGACCTCATGATTGAATACGAAGTTCCACGCCAGCAAGACGTAACCGCCGAGTTTATTCGCCATAGGGATTTCCTCCTCGACTGGCCGAAGCTCGCCAGCCACTGTGTTTCAACCAATAGTTCGGGATGCGCCGCCTTGATCCACGCTCGTTTCCGCGGATCATCTGCAAAGCCTGCAAGTCTGTGATTTACGGGGTTAGGCGATGCCGCGCCATACGGCTTTTAGGCCGTGCAGGGGCGGCTCAAAGGCCGGCCTCTACTGCCAACCGAATGGCGTCGGCGACGTTGTGGGTGCCGATCTTCTCGAGGATGATCGCGCGATGCATCTTCACGGTTTTCTCGCTCAGGCCCAGATGAAACGAGATCTGCTTGCTGCGATAGCCAGCGGCAATCTGTTGAAGGACTTCGCGCTGGCGTGGCGAAAGGGTCTTCACCACCTCCACGGCGTGACGATGGCGACTCGACGACGGCCCGACGGCATCCTCGTCCAGTTCGACCTGGGTGCCGATGAAATACTCCAGCTCCCCGTCAGGTAGAAAAACAGGCGCTACAAGGACCGCGTTGCGGAAGGGGCTCCCGTCGCGCTTGTAGTTGAGGATTTCCACCAGCACCGGCTTGCGGTCTCGGGTCCCCTGTCGAATGCGCTCTGTCAGCCACGGCTCGGTAGCCGGCCCGGCGAGGAACCGGCAGTTCCGCCCGACAATTTCATCCACGCGATACCCGGTAAGGGTGCAGAACGCGGAATTGACGGCAATTATCGGATTGTCTGGAAGACGCGGGTTGCTGATCACCGAGGCGATCGGGCTGGCGGCGATCGATGACAGCAGCGCGCTGCTTGAGTCAGAATCGTAGTCGATCACGAGAACCGCACCTCCCAAACCAGCCTATGCCGATTCATGGGCCGATAGTGCGGGGCAATCAATACGCCCTCCCGCCTCATAGGGTCGCAACATCTTGCGTGATGTGCCGGCCAGAACCACCCTGGCTCCATCGCTTTGCCAGGTTGTACTGGTGTCGACCTAATGGTTCGAGCATCGGCGCTCCAGCCAGCCTTATCCGGGTTTGGCGTGCCTTTGGGCCCGGCAGGCGTCCGAACAGTATTTGACATCCTCCCAGACCTTCTCCCACTTCTTGCGCCAGACAAAAGGGCGCCCGCAAACCGCACAGCTCTTGACCGGCAGGTCTCTCTTTTCGACACGCTTTGCCATCTCACTTCCACGCCCAGGGCGGTGCCTCGCGCATCATCCGGCCGATTCTTCGTTGCACGCATTTCTTCGGGATCACCGAACGGTGGCGCCACCATGCTCAACTTTCCGAAGACAGCCTTGTGAGACCGCTGCGGACGACCACATATTCGGTTATGGCAAGCAAAGACCACATACCGACGAAATTTGGAAAGCCGGCCGAGGTCCAGAGCACCCCGTCATCGAGCGGCGAGATCGCTGACTTTGTTCGGCAAGTGGGCCTGAGTGTTCGAACTGGCGGCGCCAACGAACAAGGCAGGCTGCTGTTTGCCCTCGATGCGACGATGAGCCGGCAACCGACCTGGGATCTCGCCTCTTCCCTGCACGCTGAGATGTTCAAGGCACTGCCGGCCGATGGGAAACTGTCGGTTCAGCTTCTCTATTTCCGCGGCCTCGCCGAGTGTCGCGCTTCGAAGTGGGTAAATGACGCCGCGGGCCTCGGCCGGCTGATGTCGGGTGTAGCCTGCCAGGGTGGCAACACCCAGATCAGCAAGGTCCTGGCACATGCCCGGCGCGAGCATGGGAAGCAGCCCCTGGACGCCTTGGTCTATGTCGGAGATGCGATCGAGGAGAATGTCGATAGCCTCGCAGCCAAAGCGGGCGAACTCGGTCTTCTCGGCTGCAGGATGTTCATCTTCCAGGAGGGTCACGACCCCAGGGTCGAGGCAGCATTCCGGGAATTTGCGAGGCTGACCAAGGGGGCTTACGCCCGTTTCGACACCGGTGCACCGGCAGAACTGGCGGCGCTGCTGCGCGCGGTAGCGGCCTATGCGACTGGCGGTCGCGCAGCGCTCAAGTTGCAGAATTCGGCTCGTGCAACTGCGCTGCTCCAGCAGTTGAAATAGCATGGGCTACGTGCTTCTGGGCTTGGTCGCAGTGCTTGCAGCTGCAGGGGGTTGGAGGGTCTATTCCGGTTTGCGTCCGGCGGCACGCGCCGGGCTCTTGCGGTGGGGGCTGGGTGGCGGTGCGGCTCTGTTGACCATCGGCCTCGTCTTCGTCCGGCGCATCGATGTGGCCACCTTCACCGGAGCGGCCGCCTTCTCGATCCTGCGGTATGGGAGGCTTGGCCCGTTCACGCTGGGAGGCGGCGACGTCAGTGCCGAGAATGTCTCGAAAGCCCGCAGCCGCTATTTTGCGCTTACCCTCGATCACGACAGCGGTGCGGTCTCGGGCCGGATTGTCGCGGGGCAGTTTGCTGGGCGTGACCTGACCGAGCTTGGCGAAATGGAGACCCGGGCGCTTTTCCAGGAGATCGCGGCTGACGCCGACAGCATTGCCTTGCTCGAAAGCTGGCTGGACGCCAACCGCGCCGGTTGGCGCGAGTATTTCGAGGAAACAGCCGGCGCATCAGGTGCCCCCAAGTCAGAAGCCGATCAGACCGCAGAGGCATATGCCGTTCTGGGGCTGCGCCCCGGAGCCACAGCCGACGAGATCAGGAAGGCTCATCGGGAGCTGATGAAGGGTGTTCATCCAGACCACGGCGGCTCGAGCTACCTCGCCGCCAAGGTCAATGAGGCGCGTGACAGGTTGCTCCGGCTGGCGGGCGACGGAAGCTAGGGCTGAGGGTAGCGAGCGCGATCGACGCGGCCCCAGCAGGCAATATTGGCCCTTCTATCCTCGCACAGCTGCGCGGCTGAGGTTCTGTCCGCTAGCCGGATCGAAGAAGCAGGCGTGCGTGGTATCGACTGCCAGATGGAGTTCGCTGCGAGGCGCTATCTTCGTGCGACCGGGCAAGCGGGCGGTGATGACCTTGCCACCGAGCTCCGTGGTCAGGAAGGTGTCGGACCCCGAGCTTTCCACCAGTTGCGGGGAGACCTTCACGCCTTCGGTTCCGGCCGCCAGCGCAAACGCTTCCGGGCGGAGGCCGACCACGAGTTCGGTGCCGTGGCGAGACGCGAGCGTGGCTGGAGGGTTGGCGAGCGGTAGGTGATTGCCGTCGGACAAGGTCAACCGCGCGCCGTCCGGCCCGGAAGTCAGGGTCGCCGGCACGAGGTTCATCGGCGGCGATCCCATGAAATCGGCAACGAACAGGTTCGCCGGCTGGTCGAACACTTCTTCAGGTGTGCCGATCTGCTGCACCAGCCCCTGGTTCAGCACGACGATGCGCGTGCCCAGTGTCATCGCCTCGATCTGATCGTGGGTGACGTAGACGATCGAGGCGCCGAGCCGCTCGTGCAGCCGCTTGATTTCGCCGCGCAGCTCGACCCGCAGCTTGGCGTCGAGATTGGAGAGCGGCTCGTCGAACAGGAACAGCACCGGCTCGCGCACCAGCGCCCGCCCCATGGCGACGCGCTGGCGCTGACCACCCGACAGCGCGCCGGGCTTGCGGTCGAGCAGGTGCGATATCTGCAGCAGGTTGCTGACATCGCGGACCTTTTCGGCCTGCTGTGGTTTGGGAACGTTGCGCACCTTCATACCGAAGGCGATGTTCTCGGCCACGGTCATGGTCGGATAGAGCGCGTAGCTCTGGAACACCATGGCGATGTCGCGATCGCGCGGCGGCACCTCGGTGACATCGCGGCCGCCGATGACGATGCTGCCACCGGACGTCGTGTCGAGCCCGGCAATGCAGTTGAGCAGCGTGGACTTGCCGCATCCGGACGGACCGACGAGGACGAGGAACTCCCCCGCAGCCATGGAGACGCTGATATCCTTCAGCACCTCGACGGCGCCGAAGCGTTTCACGAGGTTGCTCACCTGCAGAACCGGCGGTTGCGGTTCGATTTTCTCGGCTAGTGCGGCCATCCTGCCCTCCCAGTCAGCGGCGCGGCGCCTGTCGAGGCGCGTACGATCAGATCGGCGCTGACCATGCGCTGCAGCTGCAGCGGGTCGACGCCCGAAATCCTGGCCCCCATCATTTCGGCGAGTGCCGTCCCCGCCATGCGGATGGGCGAACGGGTCACCGTCAGGGGTGGATTGAAATTCTCGGGCCGCAGATGCGGCAACACGTCGTCATGGGCGATGATGCTGAGGTCGGTCCCGATGACCAGGCCCGCTGCGCTGGCCGCACGGATGACGCCCAGCGCCTGCAGTGTCGATGAACACAGGAAAGCAGTTGGCGCAGGGCCAAGCCGACCTGAAAGCATCTCGGTGGCATGGACGAAGGCGTGCTCCTCGCTCATCAGGTCATGGCTGACGAAACGGTCTGGAATGTGCAGGCCGCGCATCGCAGCGACCCGCCGGAATGCAATCTCGCGCTGCACCACGAACGCGAGCCCGGCTTCACCGTTGAGGAGCGCAATCCTGTTGTGTCCGAGGTCGATGAGCAACGAGGTCGCAGCGGCAAAGGCGGCGTCGTTGTCGATGTCGAAGTACGCGTAACCGACATCGTCGCCCGTCCGGCCGTGGACGACAAAGGGGAAGTCGCGCTCGTTCAGGGTGGTGATGCGGCGGTCGTTCAGTTCGGGGGCCGAAACGATCATCCCATCGACCGAGCCCGACGACGCGAACCTCTCGTAGTGAGCCAACAGGTCACGCTGCGGCGCGGTGTGGATGATGAGGTCGAGTTCATGATCGGCGAGGCCGGTGGACAGGCCGGCGAGGAAATCGACGAAGTGCGGATCGACGAGCAGGTTTCGGCTCGACCGAAAGATCATGCCAACCATGCCGGACTTGCCGGTGGCGAGCCGCTTGGCGGTGGAGTTGGCCTTGTAGCGCAGCCGTTCGGACGCCTCGAGCACCCGGATGCGGGTTTTCTCGCCGACCTCGGGGAAGCCGTTCAGCGCCCGGCTCACCGTCGCCGGGCTCAGCCCCAAGTGTTTCGCGAGGTCGCGAAGCGTTGTCAAAATTCGTCCCTTCAGGGCCTAAACCGCTTCGAAACTTGCATATCATCTGTCCTCGCGCAATTCCGCGAGGCAGCTGGCAGACGCAATTAAACCGGTTTGAAAAAGTTCTTGGCCGCGGCTATGGTGTGGTCAAATGGCTGTTGCAACCGCCTGAGGAGGAACGGAAGGCGGGGACTGCCAAGGGTTTTCGAATTCGCTTTTTGCCACGACTGCCGGTGTGCGATCCGAGGAGTACGGACGCAGCGCAGCGGAGCGGCGAAAATCGGATGGCCCTGCCGCACGAGGCGCCGGGCCACCAAGCAATGACTGAGGAAAACTGTCTGGGAGGACAATTTGACCAAGACCGCACTGAAGGCACTCACATTGGGGGTGAGCCTGCTGCTCGCCTCGACCTCGATCAGTTCCGCCTTCGAGGAAGGCAAGCTCGTCGTCTGGATCAACGGCGACAAGGGCTTCACCGGGCTCGAGGCACTTGGGGCCAAGTTCACCGAAGAGCTCGGCGTCGAAGTGGTTGTCGAGCATCCGGAAGCCGTCACCGACAAGTTCCAGCAGTCGGCCGCTACGGGCGATGGCCCGGACATCTTCATTTGGGCCCATGACCGCTTCGGCGAGTGGGCGGCCGGTGGGCTGATCCAGCCGGTCGAGCCGAGCCAGGCCGTGCGCGACGGCATTTTCGACTTCGCCTGGGATGCGGTGACGTTCGACGGCAAGACCTGGGGTTACCCGCTGGCCGTGGAAGCCGTTGGCCTGATCTATAACAAGGACCTCGTCCCCACCCCGCCCGCGACCATGGAAGAGGTTGCTGCGCTGCAGTTGCCGGCAAACGTCAAGCCGATCCTGTGGGACTACAACAACACCTATTTCACCTTCCCCTTGCTGATGGCCAATGGCGGCTACGCCTTCAAGAAGGACGATGCCACCGGCAGCTACGACCCGAAGGACACCGGCGTCGCCAATGACGGTGCCAAGGCCGGTGCCAGCTTGCTGCGCAAGCTGATCGACGATGGCGTGATGCCGTCGGGCGTCGACTACGGCGTGATGGACGCCGCGATCAACAAGGGTGAAGTCGCCATGGTGATCAACGGGCCGTGGGCCTGGGCCAACCTCGCGACCTCCGGCATCAATTTCGGCGTCGCGCCGATCCCGTCGGTCAATGGCCAGCCGAGCAAGTCGTTCGTCGGTGTGCTTGCCGCCAACGTCAATGCGGCGACCCCCAACAAGGATCTCGCCATCGAGTTCATCGAGAACTACCTCGTCACCGACGAGGGGCTCAAGATGATCAACGACGACGTGCCGCTCGGTGCCGTTGCGGACGAGAGCTTTGCCGAGACGCTGGCCGGTGACGCCAATGTCGCGGCGACGCTCGCCAATGCGCAGGCGGGCGTCGCGATGCCTTCCACTCCCGCGATGGGCAAGTTCTGGGCCGCTATGGGCCCGGCACTCGCCTCGATCACCGACAAGTCGGCAACGGTCGACCAGGCGCTCGACGACGCGGCAACGCGTATCCTCGCCGAGTAGGCCGCCGGATTGGCCGGCTCCGGGGCATAACGTCCTGGGGCCGGCGTTCGCTCGCGCCTTGGGAGGGGCCATGACCGCGACCAGTCTGTCTGAACCGACCACTATGCCTGTGCGGCGAGCCCAGCCGCTGGTGGGGCTATTGCGGTATGGCCTGCTCGCCGCTCTGGCACTCGGACTGATGTACGTGGTGTGGGGCTTGTACCTCGCCGGTGAGCCACTGTTCGCCGCCGTCGTCATGGCGCTGCTCGTCGGCATCGTCATCATCTTTGGGGCGAGGCGGTTCTACACTGCCCGCTTCGTCTTTCCCGGCATTGCGGCGGTGCTGATCTTCATCGTGCTGCCGGTGCTCTACACGACCTATGTCGGCTTCACCAATTACAGCGCCCGGAACCTCCTGACCTTCGATCGGGTGACGGAGCTTTTCCTCAACCAGAAAGCAGTCGATAAATCCACGGAGCGTCCCTTCGGGCTGGTCGCCGATGGCACGCAGTTCAGGCTTTACCTCACCGAGGGCAGTGGCGGCCTCCTGTCCGACCCGTTCACGCTCGACGGAACGCCGGTGGAACTGGCCCTGAACCCGGTCACAGAGGCGCCCGAGACGGTGCCGCTCAAGGACGTGGTCAAGTTCCGCACTGAGCTGGGTGCGGTTACCGCCACCCTGCCCGATGGCAGCCAGGTTACCTCGTCGGGCCTGCGAAGCTTCGCCAAGGTCACCCCGATCTACGAACGCCAGCCGGACGGCTCGCTGCTCAACCGCGCCGATGGCACCCAGCTGGTGCGCGATGAAAGCGTCGGGTTCTACCGTAACGAGGCCGGCGCCACCGTGGCCCCCGGATGGCGAGTGAATGTCGGGCTCGCCAACTTCCAGCGCGTACTGTTCAGCGAGGGCATCCGCCAGCCCATGCTGCAGATCTTCGTGTGGACAATCACCTTCGCACTGCTCTCGGTGTTCTTCGGCTTCGCCGTCGGGCTGGCGCTCGCGACCGTGCTGCAGTGGCCCCACCTGCGCGGCAAGGCGATCTACCGCATCCTGCTGATCCTGCCCTACGCAGTGCCGGCGTTCATTTCGATCCTCGTGTTCCGCGGGCTGTTCAACCAGAATTTTGGTGAGATCAACCTGATCCTCCGCGGGCTGTTCGGGATCCAGCCGCAGTGGTTCACCGACCCGACGCTGGCGCGGATGATGCTGGTCATGGTCAATGTCTGGCTGGGCTATCCCTACATGATGCTGCTCGCGACGGGTTACCTCCAGTCGATCCCGCAGGACCACTACAAGGCGGCGGCACTCGAAGGCGCCGGGCCGATCCGCAACTTCTTTTCCATCACCCTGCCCCAGATCCTGCCGCCGTTCGTGCCGCTGCTGATCTCGAGCTTCGCCTTCAACTTCAACAATGTCGTCCTGATCCTGCTGCTGACGCGCGGGGCACCCGACATTCCGGGAACGCTCGTGCCGGCGGGGCAAACCGACATTCTCGGTTCCTTCACCTTCCGCGTCTCGTTCCAGGACGCAGGGCAGAATTTCGGCATTGCCGGAGCGATCTCGACGCTGATCTTCCTCTTGGTGGGCGTCCTCGCCTACGCCAATTTCTATGCCTTGCGGCGAGCCGCCAACGCACGTGGGAGAGGCTGAGCGATGATCGTAGAACGCCCGCGCGACCTGTTCTGGAAGAAGCTTGCAGCCCACACCTTCCTCATCTGCTTCATCGCGCTGATCCTGTTTCCGTTCCTGATCGTGTTGTCGATCTCGCTCCGGCCGGGGAACTTCTCGACCGGTAGCCTGATCCCCAACCCCATCAGCTTCGAACACTGGTCGCTGGCGCTGGGGATACCCTTCACCACGCCCGACGGAACCGTCCTGCAGCCGCCCTTCCCGGTGATGCTGTGGCTGTTCAACTCGATCAAGATCGGCACCATTGCTTCAGCCGGTATCCTGGTCTTGTCGATGACGGCCGCCTACGCGTTCTCCCGGCTGCAGTTCCGCGGCCGGGCAGCGATCCTCGATGCATTGCTGATCATCCAGATGTTCCCTGCAGCGCTGACTGTCATTGCGCTCTACACCATCTTCGACGCGCTCGGGAACGTGACCCCAATCCTTGGCGTCGACAGCCACTGGTCGCTCATCATCGCCTATCTCAGCGGGATCACGCTGCATATCTGGACGATCAAGGGCTATTTCGACTCGATCGATCCGGCGATGGACAAGGCGGCGGAAATCGATGGCGCGACGCCCTGGCAGACCTTCCGGCTTGTGCTGCTGCCCATGTCGGTGCCGATCCTCGCGGTTGTCTTCGTGCTCAGCTTCATCGGGCATGTCACCGAGTATCCGGTGGCCTCCGTGCTGCTGCGCGAAACCAACAACATGACGCTGGCCGTCGGGGCACGCTCATATCTTTACGAGCAGCGCTATCTGTGGGGCGATTTCGCCGCGGCCGCGATCCTCTCCGGGCTGCCGATCACGGCAGTCTTCCTGCTGGCCCAGCGCTTCCTGGTGAGCGGACTTTCGGACGGCGGGGTGAAGGGGTAGCGCATGCAACAGCGGTTGGCGGCGCCCGATTAGCGAGGGAGCATCACTTCGTTGATCTTGAGCACCACGACGACGCCATCTTCGGACCAATCGTAGCCGATGGTGCCGCCGAGGCCCCTGATGCTCCTCGTCACCAGCTGGCTGCCGTAGCCTTCTGCCCCGTTCGGGGGTTCGACGTCCGGGCCACCCCGCTCCGTCCAGACGATAGTGACGTACTCGCCGTCGGTTGCGCCGGAAACATCGAGTGTTCCGGTGTCCGCCGAGAGGGCACCATACTTCATGGAGTTGGTCGCCAGCTCGTGGACGGTAAGAGCCAGAGCCGTCGCGGCCCGCTCGCCGATGCCCATGCGGGGGACGGCCACCCGGATGCGGCCACTGAAGGCGCCGGTGTCTTCGTAGGGGGCAAGCAGGATAGTCAACAGGTCGCCCAGGAGCGCCGCGCTGCCCTGATTGCCAGGCAGTGGCCTGACCAGATCATGCGCCCGCCCCAGAGCAGTCAGCCTATCGGTGAGCACGTTGGCCATTTCACTGGCGGTAGTGGTCGAGCGGGCGGAGATACGGGTGAGCCCGGATGCGATCGCCAGCAGGTTCTTGACGCGATGACTCATCTCGCCAGCCAGCAGTTCGTGCCCCTCCTCGGCCTGCTTTCGGCCGGTCACGTCCAGGAACACGCCGAACATCACCCTTTCGTGGAGGCCGGAATCGTTGCCGAGACCACGCGCGGAGATCCAGCGAATGACCTCGCCGACCATGACGCGGAAGTCGATCTCGTAAGCCCCGACGATCGCTCGCGTCGCAGTAAACGCCGCCCGTACCCGGTCGAGGTCAGCGGGATGTATATGCGCAGAAAGATCCTCAAACGTGACCGTGCCGCTCTGGTCCAGGCCCCAGTGGATGAATCCCTGATCATCCATGGTCAGGGCGTCCCTGTCCACGTTCCACGACCACTGGGAAACGCCTGCGGCCTGAAGGGCACGCCGCAGGTTGTCCGGTTCCCACAGGGGGTGATGAGTGTCTGGCTGCATCGTGTACGCCCTCTGTGCAACCCCTTGTAGCGCATCTCGGCCAGGGACGGGCATCGATAAGCCGGTCGGGAGAGGATTGGTGAATCAGGATTTGCCGCACCGTGTCGGCAAAGAAAAGCCCGGGCCGCGAGGACCCGGGATTTCTGGTTTGCTGTGGTCAGCCGCTTAGCTGGCGCTGGGCGCGACCAGCGAGGTGATGCGGCGAACCGTGGCGCGGCGGTTGGCCCGCTCGGCATTCTCCGTCTCGACCTTCAGGTAGCTCTCGCCGTAACCCTGCGTGGTGAGATTTTCCGGCGGGATCTCGTAGAACTCGGTCATGATCCGGGCCACGGCCTCGGCACGATCATCCGAGAGCACGAGGTTGGACTCGTCCGAGCCTACCGCGTCGGTATGCCCTTCGATCAGGAACACTTCCCCCGGGCTGCGCTCGAGGATCTGCAACATGGCGGCTGCCACCTTGCCGAGCGACCCGACCTGGTCGCGCCCGATCTGGGCGGAACCGGTTTCGAAGGTGAGATCGCCGATCTCGACGCGACGAACCGTGTCACGCAGACGGGCCGAGCGCTTCACTTCATCCACGGTGTAGACGCGGGCCGCAACTTCCAGCGGCGGCTGGATGAAGAAGTCCTCGATGGAACCCTCGTCAGCGCTTTCGCTGTAGAGCACGTACTCGTTCACCGGGACGTTCAGGTAGAACGGCGGCAGGTCGTTACCCGGATCGCGCCAGTCGTTATCGCGGTCATCATCGGCATAGTAGACGAGGATGATGCGCGTACCGTCCGGCAGAACCTTCACGCGGCGGATGATCTCGCCATCTCGGTCCCAAACGGTAATGACGCGGGTGCCATTCGGACGGATCACCGTCTGGCGATAGCGGTCGTTCTCGAGACGCTCGTAGTAGACCTCATCGTCTTCCCGCCAGATCCGATCGCGATCATCGTAGGGCGTGAAGATATTGATGTTCACACCGATATTGATGAAGAAACGGCGGTCGTCCTCGTCATCGTCGCGGGCCCGCCGCGCTTCGGTCGGCGGCTCGATCGCGGGCGGAGCATCGACACGCTCGCCCTCGGTCTCGATCTGGGCCGTGACTTCCTCTTCGGTGGGCGGGGCAGTCGGCTGGACTTCCGCGTCAGAAGCAGGCGGAGTTGCCGGCTCGGCAGGCGCAGCTTCAGGAGTCTCGCCGGCCTCGGAGCCATCCTTGGCGCTGTCAAGCACGGGAGCAACCGCAGCGTCCGGCGTCTCCTGGTTGGGGACAGTTTCAAGCGGCTGCACCGACGGATCCAGCGGAGCGTCACCGACCGGGGCCGTAACTTCACCAGGCTGCGCCGGGGCTGCCGGAGCGCCGCCCATCAGCGCCAGACATTCATCGAGCGAGGCAATGCCCAGACGGTTGCATTCAACGAGGAAGGCAGCCTCGGCCCCAGCTGTTGCCTCGGCGTCCCCACCAGAACTGGCCGACACGTAGGCCTCGTACGCTGAAATCAGCGCGGGATCGGATGCAGGACTTGCCGGCTGCTCAGCCGCAGGCTCGGCAGGCGCCGGTTCGGCGGGCGCGGGTTCAGCCGGCTGTTCCGCCGCGGGCTCTGCGGGAGCAGGTTCAGTAGCTTCGGGTGCGGCTTCAGCAGGCGCGGGTTCGGCAGGCGCAGGGGCCGGTTCCTCAGGGACCGGGGCTGGCTCCTCGGGAGCCGGAGCCGGCTCCTCAGCGACCGGGGCCTGCTCCTCAGGGACAGGAGCGGGCTCCTCAGCGACCGGAGCGGGCTCCTCCTCGACGGGTGCGGGTTCTTCTGCCGGTGCTACTGGCTCTGCACTGGCCGCGCCGGTTGCAAGAGCGATGCACTCCGCGAGACTCGGCAGGCCGCAGGCCGCAAGAAATGCTGCTTCGGCCGAAGCCGTGGCATCGGCATCCGAGCCGCTGCTTGCTTCGACATAAGCGTTGTAAGCGGCCACCAGAGCCGCGTCCTGCGCCAGCACCGGGAGAGGTGCGAAGGTCAGCAGGCAAAGGCTAGTGGTGGTCAGCAACAATCGTTTGAGTTGCACTGGAGTTCTCCATTCGTATTTTACGCAACAGCCACCCGCCCAGGGCCTGCCCCTTTCAAACGGAAGCGCACTCCAAACGTTCCGCTTCTAGAGGTAATGGGCTTTCATTCTCATTGCGCGGACGGGGATCAATACCGCTTGCGCCGCGTTGGACCTTCTCATCGAGGCCGCGCTTATGTTTGACTCCCCCTCCCTGACCTTCAGCGAACGCACGTGGTGGCATCGCGGTAAGCCGTATACCCCGCTCGAGTTGACGCTCGACGCAGTCGTGCACTCGCTCGGATTGCTCCTGGCACTCGGTCTGGGCGGAGTGCTGTTGTCCATCGGGGAGACTGGGCGCCTTGCCCTGGCGATCTACGTCGCCTCCCTCGTGATAGTGCTGACCGTGTCGTTGGCGTTCAACCTTGCGCCGGTCACTCCACTGAAGCGATTCCTGGCGCGGCTTGATCAGGCTGCGATCTTCCTGCTGATTGCCGGAACGTACACTCCGCTGCTGAGCATGCTCGGGGGAACGACCACTCGCGACGTGATGCTGGCGTTCGTGTGGGGTGCGTCGATCGTCGGCATCGCGCTCAAGCTAGTGGTGCCAGAGCGGTTCGGACGCCTCGCACTCCTGCTGTATCTGGGGATCGGCTGGAGCGGTGTTGCCGTATTCGGCTCGCTGGCCGAAGCCGTCCCGGCCAACACCCTGGGGCTGCTGCTGGCCGGCGGCGTAGCTTACTGCTCGGGCATCATTTTCCATCTTTGGGAGCGCCTGCGTTTCCACAACGTGCTGTGGCACTGCTTCGTCGTGCTGGGCGCATCGCTGCACCTGTGGGCGATCCTGGAAGGCGTCATGGGACGTTCGGCGTGACGGCGTCCAACCGTGTTCAAACCAGATCTGGCTTGCGAAAGGGACGATCATGCGGATGAAAACTGGATTGGCGATCGCGATGCTGGTCGGCATGGCGGGTCACGCCAGCGCAGCAAGCTGGGACCGATACGCCAGCGATACGATGGGCTACTCCGTCGAAGTTCCCACGGAACGCTTCGTTCTCGAGCAGGAGACCGAGGGCAGGCTGTCGTTCCGTCAGGTCGACGGCGCAGCCCAACTCGACGTGTTCGGCGTGACCAACCCTGAACGGCTCACGGTAGCGGCCTTTCAGGCGATGATGGAGGCGGCGGACCCGAACCGACGCATCACCTATCGCGCCGCGGGCGGGAGTTGGTTCGTCCTGTCGGGTTATCTCGAAAACGAAGTCGAGCCGACCATATTCTACGCGAAATTCATGCTGAACGGCCAAGGCACGGCACTCTCGGCATTCGAGATCAGCTATCCCCGGGCCGACCGGGCCGAGTTTGATCCGCTGGTTGAGCGGATCGAAGACAGTCTGACGTCGCCCCGCTAGCACGGAAAAAACCCGGCCTCCATCGAGACCGGGTTTCACTGCGATGGTTGTGTCGCGCGTTAGCGCATCGGCGGAACCAGGCCAGCGCGGTAGTCGCGAATCTGGTCGGGCGCATAGGGGTCGGCAGCTTCGTCGAAGCTTTCCCAGCCGGTGGCTTCATAGTCGCGGCGACGCGTTTCGATGTTGACCCCGTCGTCGCTCTGCAGGATCCCCTGAGCTACGTCAGCGCGATCTTCGTCGACCCGTGCGGTAACCAGTACGCCACCGCGGCGAACGCCTTCGGCATAGACATGAGCGTCGCGCTCATCCACGCCGGCATCGGTCAGCGCACCAATCAGGCCGCCGGTCGCACCGCCCACTACGGCGCCTGCTGCGGCACCGACCACCGTGGACAGCAGCCAGCCACCAGCGACAACCGGACCAATGCCCGGAATTGCCAGCATGCCGAGCCCGGTCAGCAGGCCGCCCGCGCCGCCAACTGCAGCGCCAATGCCCGCTCCAGCGCCGGCGCCTTCCGCCACATCGTCACCGTCCGTCGCGGCTACGCCGTCGGCACCGTTGGCCACGATCGAGATATCGTCCGAGGCGATGCCGGCATCCTTGAGGGAACGCACGGCCCTGTCGGCCTGGTCGTGGGTGTCAAACAACCCGGTGATGGTTCGCATCTGTTATCTCCTTGTTGTCACGGCATTGTCGCCGTTGAGCACGATCAACGGAGGTGCGCTCGATGCGTTCCGATCCTGTGGGGCCGTTGTGGCGGTTGTCGCGCAAGGATAACGGCGCTGCGCCTTACGATAGACCGTCGGCGCAGATCGGCAGCCCGGCTGCCGGAACGTGGCGGCTTGCCCTCCCCGGCGGCTACGGCTCGAACGCAGATTTCGCCCGATGGCTAGCGAACAACCAGCGCGGGTGGCCCTACTTGCTGGCTTGCCGGCTGTCACGCCACTGGCGATAGCGATCGAGGAGGGCCGCTGGAACAAGTGGCCGCAGGACGTCACGCACTGCGAGGTCGATCTGTCGGGCGACCGTCCGGCGGGGGCGCGGGAGCCGGAGGATGCGAACAGCGCTCCTGGGCTCCGTAGACGGCGGCATGGCCATCACTTCGCGCGCGATAAAAAAGAGGGTGTTGTACTTGTTCAGGCAGAGGTCACGGGCCTCTTCCAGTGCCGAAAGGTTGTCCTCGTGGAAGCCGGAGGCGATCGTGTCCTGCATCTTTTCGAAGACGTGGGGATCATCCGGGTCAATCGAGACATACGACCTCGACGGAAAATACCGATCAATGTCCCGCGCGCCGAAGTAGAATGGCGTGCTGTAGGCAAGGAAGCTGTCCGTCAGTTTTTCGGACCAGTACACCCCGCCGCCGTAGTTCTCGAAGCTGACAGAGTACCGGGATGGGGCGAGCACGTCCCACTTGACCGCAATCTCTCGAAAGCCACGGCCCCACAGGTCCACAGCGATACCCTTCTGCTGCATGTCGCGCAGAAACCGCATCCGTTTTCGATGCCCCTCTAGATAGCCCAGGTTGCTGGTGACCCAGCAGAGGTTGGTGGTTTTCTTCGGATAGTTCAGAGCCCCGAGTTCGTCATAGGACTTCCCAACGTGCCAGTTCAGCGCTCCCCAAAACTGCACCCTGTTGGTGCCGGGAGCGGGGACCTCGGGTACGTACAGGCGGTGAAAGGCGGGCTGCCCTTCGTACAGGCGCGCCGTTTCGGCGACTGGGGGTTCCTGCACCATGGCCCAGATGCGGCTTGGCTGACAGTAGACAAGGGTGTCGGAATCGACGCCGTTGAGAACGACAACATGATCGGCTCCGGTAGCGTCGTCGTACTGGAACTGCACGTCTCGAAGGTCGGCGGGCGGACGCGTCGGCCAGTGCTGGTCGAGAGGGGCGCCATACAACCGCAGCACAGCGATCTTCATCGTTGCTTGCCCGGATTGACCGAAGCGCCCGAGTACGGAATTTTGGTCAAGCGAGTACCGACCCGGCGCCAGACTGCCCGCACCAGCCTCGCCGGCAGATTCCGCAAGGGTCGGAGCCGATCGAGCCCACGACGGTTTCCGCGCGACGCCTGGGCGGACTGCAGGATACGTTCAGGCTCAATAAGACTGGCGAGTTCCGGCGCCCGCGTGTGGGTGGGCAGAACATTATCCTGGATGGCCAGCGCAGGTATCACCTGGTACTTCCGAAAGGCTCTCCCAACCGGGTGCAGTGGCTCGAAAATGGCATCGTCGACGGGCAGGTCGAACAACGAGAGCATGTGCGTTGCACGTTGCGCGGCGGCCCTGGAAATGACGTATGCTGCAGAGCCCGAGTGCAGGCTGTGAAGGCGCGCGAACGCAACGCCCGATGGGCCGGAAGCTTGAGATCTCGATATCGCCACGGGGACGTTGAATGTCTCGAGCTTGACGATGTCAGCATCGGCCGGGATGGCCCCCGCACGCAAGACGTCGCGAAGACGAGCGTCGATGTGGAGATCATCTTCGAACACGGCGGCCAGCCCCTCCGTGCTCCGGGCGATCTCAGTCCAGACGTTGTAGTGCGACAACAGGCACGCCACTTCGCCGGCAACCCAGGTCCGCCCCTGCCGCGTTGGTATCAGCCGATACGCAGGGTGCGATGCCACCTTTCGGGCATCGACAGCCTCGATGCGCGTGAACGCAATCTGCGCCGCGCCGAGGACGCTCCTCATGTGCTGCAGGCGAGCCGTCGAGTGTTCGAGATTGATCACGTAGCAGCGGATCTGTGCGTCTCGATCGCTAGACACTACCGCCCCCAAGGACATGACCGCTACCGGAACACTCCCGGTGCACGACACTACCGCAGAGCAATGGGCCATGTACAACTGCGGAAAGTGCTGTTCGAAGGCAAAGGCCCGTGGAAGGCCGTGGAGCTGTTCATGGCCGGCCAAGGCGATCAGCCTTCTCAAGGAAGCGGCAGAACCCGGCAGCGAGCTGGCAAAGCAGCGGCTCAAGGAACTGCGGGGATAAGGGCCCTAAAGGCCGTTTAGCGCGCCTTCTCGATTGCTGCCGTAAAGCCTGCGAGGGACATGGGCAGGGTGACCGTGCGCTGCGTGCCGTCCTGGAAGAGGATGTTGAGCTTCTGACCGCCGCGCATGGCCTCAAGGGCATTGGCGCTCAGTGCGATATCGGCGACGCAGCCGCCGCGCTCGCAGGTTCGCAGTTGCAGCGGCTGGAGAGTGCCCTCGTCGATTGCATAGGAGATCCCTGCCGGGATGTAGAGGCCCAGCGGGGCGGTGACCACCATGATCGGGTCAGCACCATCGGGCAGCATGCGGATGCTGACGGCACCGACGAGTTGACCCTGCTGGGTGACGGCGCGCTGGGAGATCGAACAGTCCAAAGGCTCGGCCCGTCCACCCGAAACGCAGCGTGTGGCCCAACTGGCCGGCGGCGGCGCATCCTCGGCGCCCGCGACCGGGTTCTGTGCCTCCTGCGCCACCGCCGCGAGGGGGCCCGCTGCAAGACAAAGCACGGCGAAAATTGCTAGCGAGCGCATGGTATGATCCGCACCATCTGGGTCGTTGTCCCTAGCCGGATACCGAACCGACCTGCGATATGCAAGGTGATCGGCGGCATCAACCAGCCCTGTGCAGCATTCCTGGAGGGTTGCGACGAATCGCCGGTCGCAAAGTTCGACGGTCATCGGCGCTTATCGCGTGTTATCGGTGACAGCTGTTTCGACGATCGGGTTGGCGAGTGGCAGGAATGCGGGAATTGCGGCGGCGAGCGATGGTGGCCGCGAGTGCGGCCTTCAGGCTGCTGCCCAGCGATATCAGACAGCGGCTGGCGCCTGTGCTGCGGCGCATCTACCACCGGCAGATCGCTTCGAGCATGCCGCAGGCGGCAGCGCAGGTTGACCTTACCCGGCCCTGGGGTGTCGGGGTGTTCGGCTATCTCACCGCAGAAAGCGGCATCGGTGAAGGGGCCCGCAGTTCGGTGCTGTCGCTGCAGGCGGCAGGCGTGCCGGTCAGGCCGATCAACGTCGAAGTCGGGGCCTTCGCCAATACCGAGGCATCGTTCGCGGTGGCGGACAGCGCGGACAACCCGTTCGCCGTCAACCTGGTGCATCTCAACGCGGACCATGCCGCGATGCTCCCGGAGCGCATCGGAGCGGCCAATTATGCGGGGCGGTACACCATCGGGTTCTGGGCATGGGAACTGGCGGAGTTTCCAGAGGCCCTGATCCCGGCGTTCGAGGCAGTTCACGAGGTGTGGGTACCGAGCAGGTACGTGGCCCGCGCCCTGAGCCGAAAGACGACGAAGCCTGTGCGGGTGATGCCGCACCGGGTGGTCGTGGAGGCCCCGGCCGTGGTGTCACGCGCAAAGTTCGGACTGCCCGACGATGCGGTGCTGTTCCTCGCAGCGATCGACTTCAACTCCTTCCTCGAGCGCAAGAATATCCTGGGGACGATCACGGCGTTCCAGGCGGCCTTTGCCGACGGCAGCACGAAGGCGCACCTGGTGATCAAGGCGCATGGCGGTGCGAGTTCGTTCAGGACGCCGCGGGCGCAACTGCTCGAGGCGGTGGGAAGCGACAGCCGGATCACGGTGCTCGACCAGGTGCTGCCGCGCAGCGAGGTGACCGAACTGCAGGCGGCGGCGGATGTGTTCGTTTCGCTGCACCGGGCCGAGGGTTTCGGGCTGCCGATCGCCGAATGCATGGCGCTCGGCAGGCTGGTGATTGCTACCGACTATTCGGGCTCGACGGATTTCGTGACAGCCGATTGCGCCATGCCGGTCCCGTACCGGCTGGTCGAGGTGGGCGACACCGCATACCCGCTCGGCGGCGGCCAGCGCTGGGCGGAACCCGACCTCGGCGAGGCCGCGCGGCTGATGCGCCTTGCGGCCGACGATCCGGCGCTGCGGGCTCGGATCGGGGCAGCGGCGGCCGAGCGGGTGAGGCGTCAGTTCAGCGGCGAAGTGGTCGGGGCCGGCATGGCGGCCCGGCTGGCAAAGATCAGGGCTGGGCTCGCAGCGGGGTGACCTGCGCCACGGGCGCAGCGACCGGCTCCATCCCTAGGACCGACAGGAAGTGGGCGTTGAAGGCCGCCAGCGAATGCTCGCGAACGTAGCGTTGCATGGCCAGGTGATCGACCGTCAGCCCGCGTTCGAGCAGGTCGGCGAGCGCCACCGGATCATATCCGTCGAACGTCTGTACCGCGTCCCCGTACTCCCCGAAGGCTCCAATCGTGGAAACGACAGTGGGGACGCCGAGCGCCAGGAGAGTGGGGACCACACCGCTAGACTCGCCGAGGTTCGAGCGGCGGAGCTGTACGGCGACATCGCATTTCAGCATATCGAGCTGCAGTTCACGCTCGGTGGTGGGCTCGGCAAGTTCGAGCCAGCTGCGATCCTCGTGCTTTGCCAGCTCGCCATCGGCGAAATAGTTGGCATCGAACCCGGCGACGATGAGCCTGGCCCGGACGCCGCGTCGCCGCAGTTCCTGAACTGCTGCAAGAGCGATGTCGGTCCCCTTTGAGACCGACGGTGCGCCATAGGTACCGATGATCAGGCTGCCATCGTGGGGCTCTGCCTCTCGCCGGGAGACCTCGGGCTGGAACACCGGATGGTACAGTACGTCGACGCGGGCCTCGGCGCTCTCGGCCGGCGACAGGTCTTCGCGGACGATGCTGGCCGCGGCCTGGGAGTTGACGATGAAGTGGCGGACGCCGACATCGAACAGCGTGCGGATACCGAGGATGCCTGCATCGACGGCGGCCTTGTGGGCCTGCCAGTTCTCGGAGCCAAAATTGGAGAGCAGTTGCGGGTTGTCGTAGAGGCGGCCGAGATAAGCGAGGTACGGGCCGGGCTCGAGGCCTTTGCCCAGTTGCACCACGTTGTGGCAGCACGGATCGTGCAGGTGACAGACGATGCGATCGCCGGCGCCGAAGCCGGCCAGCGTCTCCATGCTGCGATAGACCTCGAGGTTGTGGCGGGAATTGCCCAGCATGAAGACCAGCCGCTCGTAGCGGTTGGTCACATCGCGCGACAGCAGGCTGGCCATGGGATGCAGGCGCACCCGGCTGCCGGTGTGGGCCGCAAAGATGGCGCGGACGCGCAGGAAGTGCGCCACGCTGCGGACCTGCGAGAACACGTCGACGGCAACATCGATCTCGGAAAGCTGCTTCAGCGCGAAATTGGCGATGCCGGTCGCGTCGGGCGGCAGGCAGGTGACGACGGCGAGCCGCGCCGGCCGGCCGGTTTCGACGTCCTTCGATTCAAGCAGTGCCAGAGTGGCGTCGGCTTCGCTGCCGATCGCCTGATCGACATAGGACTTCAGGTCGGAGAAGCGCCAACCCGACAGCGTGTAGTACGCCTGCACGGGCAGGGCACGGAGTCGCCGGGCGAGGCGCAGCAGGCGGTTGAACATTGCTATACGTACATCCCATAGGGCCAGCGGTCGATCACAGGGCCGACTTTGGTGGCGAGAATGAAGATGTCGTCGCCGCGGTTATCGGTGGGTAGATGGTTGCGCTTGAGAAAATCAAGCGCTTCGGGAACCGGCTCTTCGAACACGTCGACGGTGTAGAGTCGATCGACGTGGAAGCCCGCCGCTTCGACGAGTTGTCTCGCGGCGTGCACGTCGTACTCGAAATTGTGGCGGTAGGGCGAGCGGCTCTTCTCGTACTGCATGAAGAAATGCGGGCGGTAGCCCTGCAGGATCTTCCAGGTGTTGCGGGCCGAGCAGCAGTTCGGCGTGGTGATGACCAGTTGCCCGCCGACCGGCAGGATGCGGTTGAACTCGGCCAGAGCGAACATCGGGTCGATGTCCATGTGCTCGAGCACCTCACAGAACAGCACGAGGTCGAAATAGCCTTCGGTGACCGGGAAGAGTTCGCGCTCAACATCGAGGCTGAGCGTGGTCGAGCGGATGCTGTGGCCGGCGGCCCCGACCTCGCGCTGGTACAGCTTGTGCTCGACATGGTCGGAGAAGATGCTGCCCCAGACTTCGGAAAATCCGAAGGTGGTGCCGAGCGCGACCTGGAAGTACTCGGTTGCGCCGATCTCGATGGCGCGCTTGCCTCGCCGGCCGGCGCCGATCAGCCGGGTCGTCTCGTCGAAGCGGCGAGCGTGCGTGTTGAGGTACTCCGCCGAAAACGTGCTTGGGGCGTCAGGACCGCCCAGCGAACGCAGGTAGGCCTCTAGGCTGAAGACTGGCGGGCTGGCGATGGCCAATAATCCTATCCCCGGACGATACGGTTGCCTGAGATAGCCCACGAGGGATCGGCAACTCAACTGTTTCCGGCATGGGTCCGTTGAACAGTGCGTGCTTGCAGTGTGGCCTGCCGCGCACATATACCCCCGCGGGACGGCGGCTGCGGAAGGTGTTCGTGAACAGCATAGCAGATGGAGTGGCTGACCTGAGGGCCGCGTGGGATCGGCGTCAGCTGGCGATGTACCTCTCCTGGAGCGAGACCGTGGCGCGCTACCGGCGCAGCACGCTTGGGCCCATCTGGCTGGTCCTCGGGACCGCCGTGGGCGTGGTGGGCATGGGCTTCATCTGGTCCATCCTGCTGCAGCAGGAGATGGAAAGCTTCATCCCCTCGATCACCGTGGGGCTCGTGGTGTGGCAGTTCATCTCGGGCGTGGTGACGGAAAGCCCCGGCATGTTCGTGAAGAACTCCACCATGCTGGTGAACATCCGCATGCCGGTCTACCTCATTACCTTCCAGTCCTTTGGCCGACATTTCATCAACCTGCTCCACAACCTCGTGGTGGTGCTCGTGGTGTTCATCATTTTCCCGCACTACAACTCGTGGACCAGCCTCGCGGCAATTCCTGGGCTGCTGATCGTGTGCATCAACCTCGTCGCCATCATGCAGCTGATCGGGATCATCGGCGCCCGCTTCCGCGACCTCGAGCCGCTGATCCTGGCGTTCTTCCCGATCCTGTTCTTCCTGTCGCCGGTCATCTACCGTCCCGGGCAGCTCGGTGCGGCGGAGGCAATCATGACCTTCAACCCGATCGCCCACTATATCCGGGTGATCCGCGACCCGATGCTGGGCGTCATTCCCAGCGTCGGGAGCTACCTGACCGTGCTGGCCCTGACGGCGGTGACCGTGCTGCTGTCGGTGTGGATGACCGGCAGCCGCGCCTATCGCCTGCCCTACTGGATGTGACCCGATGGCCCGGATGAAACTCGACGGCGTAGGCGTCGCCTACCCGATCTACAACGCGGCGAGCAAGTCGCTGCGCAAGCAGATCGTTTCGATCTCGACCGGCGGCCGGGTTTCGGCGGCCAAGGGTCACGTGGCGACGGTGCAGGCACTCGACGACATCAACCTCGACCTGAAGGACGGCGACCGGATCGGGCTGATCGGCCACAACGGCTCGGGCAAGACGACGCTGCTGCGCACGATGGCGGGCATCTTCCGCCCGACGCGGGGCCGGATGACGGTCGAAGGACGCGTGTCGACGGTGTTCGGGCTGGGCGCGGGCATGGACCCTGAACTCACCGGCTACGAGAACATCACCCGCATGTCGATGCTGCTGGGAGCGACGCAGCGGGAGGCGCTGGCATCCATTCCGGGGGTCGAGGAATTCACCGAACTGGGTCAGTTCCTCGCCATGCCGGTGCGAACCTACTCGGCCGGCATGACGACGCGGCTGCTGTTCGCGGTGGCGACGGCGGTGCATCCCGAGATCCTGCTGGTCGACGAAGTGCTGGGGGCCGGCGATGCGGCGTTCCAGGAAAAGGCCCGACAGCGCATGAGCGATTTCGTGGCCCGGGCCAGCATCTTCGTGCTCGCCTCGCACTCGCCCGACCTGATGAAGCAGTTCTGCACCCGGATGATCAAGCTCGAGCACGGCAAGATCGTCAGCGACGAGGTGATCCCGCCCGATCCGCCCAAGGACGAGACGCCGGCAGCCGAGGCGATCAAAGAGCGAACGGCTTGAAGTGCTTGGACAGCTTCAGTGTCTGGGCCTGGTAGTTTGAACCGACGCCCGTGCCGTAGAGCCGATCCGGGGCCTCGCTGAGGCGTTCGTAGATCAGCCGGCCGATAGTCTGGCCGTGGCCGAGCAGGAATGGCACTTCGCGGCTGCGCACTTCGAGCACGGCGCGGCTGCCGGTACCGCCGGCGGCGGAGTGGCCGAAGCCGGGGTCGAAGAAGCCGGCATAGTGGACGCGGAACTCACCCACCAGCGGATCGAACGGCACCATCTCGGCGGCGTAGGCCGGCGGGACGTGGACGCTCTCGCGGGAAACGAGGATATAGAACTCGTCGGGATCGAGGATGAACTCGTCCGAACCGCGGTTGATCAACGGCTCCCAGTAGTCGAGGACATCGAGCGTGTCCTTGAGGTCCATGTCGATGACCGGGGTGTGGCGCTTCGAACGGAAGCCGATGAGGCCGTTGCGGTCGGCGCCCTTCAGGTCGATCGACAGCAGCACCCCCTCCCCCACTTCGGCGTTGGCGTCGAAGACCAGGGTTTCGACGTTGTGCAGCGTCTTGTGCTCATGCGCATCGAGGCGGCTGTCGCCGATGCGGAAACGCATCTGGGAGAGGCGGGTACCGGTGCGGATGCGGACCGGGAAGGTGCGCGGGCTGATCTCGAGGTAGAGCGGCCCCTTGTAGCCAGCCGACAGGGTATCGAAGCCGCGGGCGCGGTCGCCGATGACGCGGGTGAACACGTCGAGCCGGCCGGTGGAGCTCTTGGGGTTGGCGCCGGCGGAGATGTTGTCGGGCAGCTGCAGCGAGTCCTGCAGCGGCACCAGGTATACGCAGCCGCGCTCGAGCACGGCACCGTGCCGGAGGTCGAGTTCGTGCAGCGTCAGCGTCTCGATGCGGTCGGCGACGGTGTGCTCGGGGCCGGGCAGGAAGCTCGAGCGGATGCGGTAGGCGACGTCACCGAGGCGGAGGTCGAGGCTCGCCGGTTGCACCTGGTCGGCGTCGAAAGCCGGCGCGACGATGCCACCGTGGCTCGCCAGCCGCTCGATATAGCGGGCGGGAAATACGCCCTTCGACCACAGATCGGTGTCCACTACCCTACCCCGCACTATTCAACGCTCTCGTTAGCAACCGGATCGATTGACGCCAAGCCGCCAGCGGACGTATATCCCCCGTATGGCGCGTTTGTACGCCATGGTGGTGATTTGGCCGGTCTGATTGCAGCCACCTAAAACAAGTCGCTAAAGGGACCCTTGCAGCCGGCCGCTCAACACGCGCCGGCTTTTTGTTGTTTTCGAGGATGCCATGTCGAAGTCGAACAACCCGCTGAACGACCCGAAGAACCTGTCGGCGGCGACGCAGATGGTGCATGGCGGCGGCAAGCGTAGCGAATTCAACGAGACGAGCGAAGCCATCTTCATGAACTCGGGCTACGCCTACCCGAGTTCGCAGTATGCCGAGGACCTGTTCCTCAACAAGATTCCGGGCGCCCACAACTATTCCCGCTTCGCCAACCCGACGATGGACATGTTCCAGAACCGGATGGCGCTGCTCGAAGGGGCCGAGGCGGCGCGGGCGTTTGCCACCGGCATGTCCGCGGTGACCAACGCAGTGATGAGCCAGGTGCGGGCCGGTGACCATATCGTCGCGTCGCGGGCACTGTTCGGTGGTTGCCGCTATGTGGTCGAGGACCTGATGCCGCGCTTCGGCGTGCCCTCGACGCTGGTGGATGGACGGGACCCGGAGAACTTCGCCCGGGCGATGCAGCCCAATACCAAGCTGATCTTCATCGAGACGCCGACCAATCCCACGCTGGAACTGGTCGATATCGCGGCGGTGAGCACAATCGCCAAGGCGCATGGGGCCAAGCTGATCGTCGACAATGTGTTCGCCACGGCGCTGTTCCAGAAGCCGCTGGAACTGGGGGCCGACCTCGTCACCTATTCGGCGACCAAGCACATCGACGGCCAGGGCCGGGCGCTGGGCGGCATAGTGCTGGGGAGCAAGGCGCTGATCGAGGGCGACGTGCATACGCTGCTGCGGCAGACGGGGCCGTCGCTGTCGCCGTTCAACGCCTGGATCATGCTCAAGGGGATCGAGACGCTGCCGATCCGGGTCAAGGCGATGACCGAGAGCGCGGCGAAGGTCGCGGATTTCCTCGCTGATCACCCCAAGATCGAGAGCATCGCCTACCCGTTCCACCCCTCGCACCCCCAGTTCGAGCTGGCCAAGCGGCAGATGACCAGCGGCTCGACGCTGGTGGCGCTGACGCTGAAGGGCGGACGGGAGGCGGCGTTCAAGCTGTCGGACTCCCTCGCGGTGATCCTGATCTCGAACAACCTCGGTGACGCCAAGTCGCTGATCACCCATCCCGGCACCACGACGCATGCGCGCTTCACTGAGGCGGTGCGGCTCGAGGCGGGGATCACGCCGGGGCTGCTGCGGCTGTCGGTGGGGCTCGAGGATGCGGACGACCTGATCCGCGATCTCGATTACGGGCTGAGCCAGGTCTAGCCGGAGCAATCTGTCCAAGAATTCATCCACCTTACCAAGCCCTAACGGGTATCTGGCGGTCATCGCACCTATCTATAGGGGCGGGCGAGACCGGGTTGAGGTGACGAGATGAAGCGCTGGCTGATCGCGACGACATTGGCAGTGCTGCTCGGCGCCGGTGCCGCGGGTTATTTCGTGCTTGGAAGCACCGCCGAGGACGAGGTGCCGCGCACCGTGCCGGTCACCCGCGGCAGCGTCGAGGAAACGGTGCTCGCCTCGGGCACGATTCAGGCCAGTTCGCTGGTTTCGGTTGGCGCCGAAGTGTCGGGCCGGATCAAGACGTTGAACGTGGCGCTCGGCGACGAGGTGAAGACCGGCGACGTGATCGCCGAGATCGACTCGCTGAACCAGGAGAACGCCGTGAAGGCCGCAGAGGCCTCGCTCGCCAATGTCGAGGCGCAGCGGGCTATCCAGGAGGCGAGCCTGGCGCAGGCCCGGGTGGCACTGGCGCGGGCCGAGAAGCTGAACCCGGAGAAGCTGATTTCCGACGCCGACCTGCAGACCGCGCAACTCGCGGTGCAGACGGCCGAGGGGCAGCTGCAGGCGGTGGAAGCCCAGATCCTGCAGGCCAATCTCAGCGTCGACTCGGCAAAGCTCAACCTCGACCGGACGAAGATCGTGGCGCCGGCCGACGGCACCGTGGTGGCTGTGGCGGTCGAAGTCGGGCAGTCGGTGAATGCCAACAATGAATCGCCCACCATCGTGAAGCTCGCCAACCTCGACCGGATGGTGGTGAAGGCCGAGATCTCGGAGGCGGACGTGCCGCGGGTCGAGCCCGGGCAGCGGGTCTATTTCACCATTCTGGGCGATCCGGACACGCGGATCGAGGCGACGCTGCGGGCGGTGGAGCCGGCACCGGAGTCGATTGCCGACGACGCTGCCAGCTCGAGTTCCAGCACCGCGATCTACTATAACGGGCTGTTCGACGTCGAGAACCCCGACCACCGGCTGCGCATCTCGATGACGGCGCAGGTCACCATCGTGCTGCAATCGGCCGACGACGTGCTGACCGTGCCGGCATCGGTGCTGTCGCGGAAGGATCGTGAAGGCAACTACACGGTGTCGGTGTGGAGCCCGCAGCAGGAAGCGGCGGAGCCGCGCCGGATCAGCGTCGGGCTCAACAACAAGATCACCGCCGAAGTGACCGACGGGCTGAACGAGGGCGACCTGGTCGTCACCGGCACCGCTGCGGCGGGTGGATCGGAGTCCGGGGGCGGGACGCGCAACCTGCTGAGCGGGGGCGGCCGCGGTGCATGCGCCCCGCCGTTCTGAGGTGCCTGAATGACCCAGCCCATCATCCAGATCGAACAGCTGCGCCGCGAGTTTCCGGCGGGCACCGAGACAATCACCGTCCTTCGGGACATCGATCTCACCATCAATGCCGGCGAGATGGTCGCCATCATCGGGCAATCGGGCTCGGGCAAGTCGACGCTGATGAACGTGCTCGGCTGCCTCGACAATGGCTGGACCGGGTCGTACCGGCTGGCGGGCCGCGACGTCAGCAAGCTCAAGGCGGACGAGCTGGCCGAGCTGCGCCGCGAGTATTTCGGCTTCATCTTCCAGCGCTACCAGCTGCTGCCCGATCTCGATGCACGCGAGAACGTCGAGGTGCCAGCGATCTATGCCGGCGCCAACCGTTCGGCGCGGCGGGAGCGGGCAGAGGGACTGCTCGACCGGCTGGGGCTCAGCGACCGGATGACGCATCGGCCGAACGCCCTGTCGGGCGGGCAGCAGCAGCGCGTCAGCGTAGCGCGGGCGCTGGTCAATGGCGGCGACATCATTCTCGCCGACGAGCCGACCGGGGCGCTCGATTCCAAGAGCGGCAAGGAGCTGATGGCGCTGCTGCGCGAGCTGCATGCCGAGGGTCATACGATCATCATCGTGACGCACGACGCGGCGATTGCGGCGCAGGCGGAGCGGATCGTCGAGATTTCCGACGGGGTGATCGTCTCGGACCGGCGGGCGGCCGATGCAACGGCGCCGATGGAGAAGGCGGCCCAGCCGATCAAGCGGATTCCACGCTGGCGTGAAGCGCTCGACCGCACCGGCGAGGCGTTCGGCATGGCGCTGAGGGCGCTGTCGTCGCACCGGCTGCGGACGTTTCTGACCATGCTCGGCATCATCATCGGCATCGCCTCGGTGGTGTCGGTGGTGGCGCTCGGACAGGGCAGCCAGCAAGCGGTGCTGGAGCGCATCAGCTCGATCGGCACCAACACGATCAACGTGCTGCCCGGCGCCAGCGCGGCCGACCGGCGCTCGAATATCCGGACGCTGGTGCCGGCCGATGCGATCGCCATCGCGGCCGAGGAATATGCCGACAGCGTGACGCCGCAGGTGTCGGCAAACGGCACGGTGCGGTACCGCAGCGTGTCGGCGACGGCGCAGGTGGTGGGCGTGGGGGCGGACTTCTTCCGCGTCAACAATCGCAGCTTCGTCGAGGGCGCGGCCTTCGACGAGGACAGCGTATCGGCGCTGAGCCAGGACGCGGTGATCGACAGCAAGGCGCGGGATACGCTGTTCACCAATGGCGAGGATGCCATCGGGCAGGTGATCATCATCGGCAACGTGCCGGTGCGGATCATCGGCGTGGTGGCGGCGAGCACCAACACGTTCGGGCCGGGGTCGAACTCGATCAGCGTGTGGATGCCGTACACCACGGCGATGTCGCGCATCCTCGGGCAGAGCTGGCTCTCGTCGATCACGGTGCGGGTGGCGGACGATGCCGACATCACCGAGGCCCAGGCCGCGATCCAGGCGCTGATGGAGCAGCGGCACGGCACCGTCGACTTCAACCTGCAGAACACCGACACGATCCGCGAGACGATCCAGTCGACCTCGCAGACGCTGACGCTGCTGATTTCGGCCATCGCGGTGATCTCGCTGGTGGTGGGCGGCATCGGGGTGATGAACATCATGCTGGTATCGGTGCGCGAGCGGACGCGGGAGATCGGCGTGCGGATGGCGGTCGGGGCGCGGCAAGGCGACATCATGCAGCAGTTCCTGATCGAGGCGGTGCTGGTGTGCCTGCTCGGCGGGGCGATCGGCGTCGGGCTGTCGCTGGCGATCGGGTTCGGGGTGGGGCAACTGGTGAGCGGGCTGAGCTTCATCTACTCGCCGACGACGATCATTGCGGCCTTCGTCTCCTCGACGCTGATCGGGGTGGGGTTCGGGTTCATGCCGGCGCGCAGCGCGGCCCGGCTCGATCCGGTGGTAGCGCTCGCGAGCGAATAAGTGCCGGCGGGCACTTTGACTTTCGATGTTGGCACCTGGGGTGGAGGGGGCGACTCCTTGGCGCGAGCGGAAGCGCCCGCCGGCCTTGCGGCCTCGGGTTGGTGGATGGGCGGGGACCGGCGGGGCTGAGCCCCAACGCGGGTAGTCCGCAAAAAAGCGAGACCTTCGCCCCGCCGGTCGATCGGGGATGAGTTGGACGGGGGTGCAAGGGAGCGGACACGGACGTCAGTGAAGACGCACAACTGCCGGTTGCTCACACCGCGGCCCGCCGGGAACGACTTCCCGGCCCCCGATATCCCCCACCGCACGTTCGTCGCGAGCGCCCGCCCTGCGGGAGACGAGGGCAGTATGCCACCGAGCGGATTTGCGGGGATAAGTTGGTAAGTGGCTCTGGGGTATGAGGTTTTACTGTCATCCCGGCGAAGGCCGGGATCCAACCTGAGACGTTGCGGTGCTTATCCGAGCTATCAGGATGGGCCCCGGCCTTCGCCGGGGTGACAGTGGGTGTGGGGTGGTAGGAGGTGAACACGGCCTCCTCTGCCCCTCTCCTCCCTCCGCAGGGGTTGCCTTCGCTCCGCTGATTTGTTCAGGTCCGAACAAAATATTGGGAGGATGACCATGAAGCGTGCCCTGATCGTCTGGGGCGGGCTCGAGCTGCATGAGCCCGAGGCCGGTGCGGAGATCGTCCGCGAGATGCTGAGCGCGGAAGGGTTCGACGTGACCGTCACGCTGGACTACCAGGCGCTCGGCAACGCGGCGGAGTATGATCTCGTGGTGCCGCAGATCACCGGTGGGGAGCTCGACCGCGAGACGACGATCCGGTTCTGCGCCGGGATCGAGGCGGGGACGGGGCTGGCGGCGTTCCACCACGGGCTGGCGACGACGTTCCAGAGCAATGCACGGTTCCGCTTCATGGCGGCCTGCACGTTTGCGACGCATCCGGGCGACATCATCGACTATCGGGTGGATACCAGGAGCTTCCATGACCCGATCATGGAGGGGATCGGCAGTTTCCCGCACCGGTCGGAGCAGTATTACATGCATGTCGATCCGGCGGTCGACGTGCTGGCCACGACGACGTTTTCGGGCGAGCACGCGAGCTGGAAGGCCAATGTGCAGATCCCGGTGGTGTTCAAGACCGTCTACGGCAAGGCGCGGGTGTTCTACACGGCGCTCGGGCACAAGCCGGCCGAGCTCGACAATCCGAAGATCAAGACCATCCTGCATCGGGGGCTGCTATGGGCGACGCGCTGATTCCGAAGCAGCCGGTCGGCGGTACGGGTCTTGAGATCAGCCGGATCGGCTTTGGCGGGGCGCCGCTCGGCGACCTGAAGCGGGCGCCGACCGAGGCGGGCGCGCGCGAGGTGCTGCAAGCGGCGTGGGATGCGGGCATCCGCTATTTCGATACGGCGCCGTTCTATGGCTCCGGGCTATCCGAACGGCGGATCGGCGATTTCCTGCGCGACAAGCCGCGCGACGAGTATGTGCTCTCGACCAAGGTCGGCCGGCTGCTGGTGCCGGATCGCGCCTATGCGATGCAGCGGCATGGCAGCGCCAGCGCCCTGCCCTTCCGGCCGGTGTTCGACTTCACCCGTGAGGGGGTGATGAAAAGCTTCGAGCAATCGCTACAGCGGCTGGGGCTCGAGCGGATCGATATCCTGTTCCTCCACGATCTCGGGTGGTTCAGCCAGAAGGACCGGCACGAGGAGACGATGCGGCAGGCGCTTTCCGGGGGCGGCATCCGTGCGCTGACCGAGTTGCGCGACAGCGGGGCCGTGCGTGCTATCGGCGCGGGGGTAAACGAGTGGCAGATCATCGACGAGCTGATGAACCACGGCCGCTTCGACATCTTCCTCCTCGCCAACCGCTACACGCTGCTCGACCAGCAGGTGATCGACACGCTGCTGCCGCGGGTGAAGCGCGAGGGCGTGGCGATCGTCGACGGGGCGCCGCTCAACAGCGGCATCCTCGCCACCGGGCCGGTGCCGAACGCGGTCTACGACTACGCGCAGGCGAGCGGCGAGATGATCGAGAAGACGCGGCGGATCGAGGTGCTGTGCAGGAAGCATGGCACGACGCTGATCCGGGCGGCGCTGAACTTTCCGCTCGGGCATCACGCGATCACGGCGATCATCCCGGGGTTTTCGAACGTGGCGGAGTTCAGGGACAACCTCGAAGGCTATCGGCTGGGGATACCGGATGCGCTGTGGGATGAGTTGAAGGCGGAGGGGCTACTGCACAAGGATGCACCGGGGCCGGTGACGCCGGTGTTGGGGTAGATACCTCGTCGAGCTCAGGCTCGTTGCTCCCCCCGGGGCGAGGCGGTGCCCACATCCAGCTCTCCTGATGCTGTAGAACAAGATCGGTGCAAGTCGATCTTTTGATTTCCGCACTATTTCGGACGTCCGTAAATTCGGGTTATGCTCGGGGACTTACGGAGGGAAACAAATGCGGTCGATCGTTGCGGCGCTTGTTGTTGTGTTGGCAGTGTGTCTTTCGTCTATCGGACCCGGCCGCGCCGGTGAGGCGGAAGTCAACCTGCTGCGGTCCTATATCGGCAACTGGGCGGGGCAGAGCGTGCTGATCGGCGGGGATCAGCCCGAGGCGTTCAGCTGCCGCCTCGCGGTGACGCAGGGTCGGCTGGTCAAAATCAACTATGCTGGCCGCTGCACGCTGGTGAACATGAACCTGTCGGTCACGGGCACCATCTCCTTCAACGACGAGGCCAATCGCTACGAGGCGACGATGCGCTCCAATGTCGGCTTTTCGGCCGCTGCCGTCGGCATGCAGAAGGGCAAGACCATCGTGTTCGTGCTCAAGGAGCGGCAGGCCGACAGGGGCGGCGGCACGATGGAGGTCGACTCCGTGCTGGAACTCACCGGCAGCCGGATCGCCGTCGATTTCAACGTGGAGTTCAACCGCTCCGGCCAGGTGCTGACGGCCAAGGTGCCCTTCTAGCGAAACTGACCGGGCTGCATTCACCGGCTGCACGCTGCAACCCATTGCGGGTCTGAAAAGCAAAGGCCGAGCTTTCGCCCGGCCCTGGAACTGCTTTTCGGTTGCGGAAGCCTCAGCGCTTCTTCTTGTCCATCTGGTGGTAGGCGCGCCGCGAGTGGAACTCGCAGTAGGGCTTGCCTTCGTCGGAGTGGCCGCCGCAGAAGTAGAAATCCGGGGTCAGCGGGTCGCCGATCGGCCACTTGCAGGTGTGCTCGTTCAGCTGCAGCAGGGTGAGGCGCTTGTCGACCGGGATGAACAGTTCGGCCGCCTGCGGGGCCATCTGGACCTCGACGGCGAATTCCTCATCCATCTTCAGTGCCGTGGCTCCCTGGATACCGCCGCCGCCGGACGACATCGGCCGCGACGACTTCATGGTGGCGCCCATGCTGCTGCCGCCGCCACCACCGTTGTGGCCGCCGCTGACAAACGCGCCGCTGGAGCGCACGCCGCTCGACGACGGTGCCGAGACACGACGCGCCGTCGGCCGCGGCACCTGACGCGCCCGCGGCGCGGAACTGGCGGGCTTGGCCCGGCCGCTCAGCTTGAGCCGATGTACCTTGCCGATAACCGCATTGCGGGTGACGCCCTCGCCCAGAACTCCGGCGATCTGGCTGGCGCTCAGACCTTCAAGCCAAAGTTTCTTGAGCAGCTCGACGCGCTCTTCAGTCCAGCCCATCAAAAATCAGCTCCTAACCGCCTTAAGGATTGCTGACGGACTCCATTCACCTGCCCCCGCTTGCACGGAGGCACGAAACACTACAAATCGTAGGTCTGGTTGGTCCGCCACACGATATCTCGTGCCCCAACACCTTGATCTTACACGGCTCACGGAATCTGGATCAAGAGTCAGGCCGGTTTTACACGGGGAAAACACCGGGCCGTGGCTGGCCTTTGCGAAGCTGAGTCAAATCAGGCACTTGGGGTGCGATTGGGGCGGCTCCGTTGACTTAAACGCTCCACAAAGGCATATGAAAGGCCTCAACGCGCCGCTTTTCGCAGCGCGTTTTTGGTTTCTGTGGGCCTTTTGCAACACTTTATTAACCGGCCCTGAAATGACCCATGAAAGGGGTACTGAGATGTCTGCGCTGTACGGCACGTATGCCCGGTCCAACCTCGCGTTCGAGCGGGGCGAGGGCGTGCGATTGTACGCACAGGACGGGACCGAGTACCTCGATTTCCATACCGGCGTGGCGGTGAACGCCCTCGGGCACGGCGACCCGCACATGGTGGCGGCGCTGAAGGCGGCGGCCGAGAAGGTCTGGCACACCGCCAACACCTTCACCATTCCCGAGCAGGAGCGGCTGGCGCAGCGGCTGGTGGACAACACCTTCGCCGATGCGGTGTTCTTCACCAATTCGGGCACCGAGGCGGTGGAATGCGCGGTGAAGACGGCGCGGCACCATTTCTGGGCCAAGGGGCAGCCGGAGCGCTTCGAGGTGATCGCCTTCACCGGGTCGTTCCACGGCCGGACCATGGGGATGATCGCGGCCTCGGGCAACGAGCATTACCTCGAGGGCTTCGGCAAGCCGCTCGAAGGCTTCAAGCATGTGGCGCCGGGCGACCTCGAGGCGGTGAAGGCGGCGATCACGCCCAATACCTGCGCCATCCTGATCGAGCCGGTGCAGGGCGAGGGCGGCGTTACCGCGATGACGCCCGAGTTCATGCGTGGGCTGCGCGCGCTCTGCGACGAGCACGACATGCTGCTGGTGCTGGACGAGGTGCAGTGCGGCTATGGCCGGACGGGCAAGTTCTTCGCCTATATGTGGAGCGGCATCGAGCCCGACGTGATGGCCGTGGCCAAGGGCATCGGGGCGGGCTTCCCTCTCGGCGCCTGCCTGGCCAAGGGCGAGGTGGCGAGATCCATGGTGCCGGGCACGCATGGCTCGACCTATGGCGGCAACCCGCTCGCTTCGGCGATGGGCAATGCGGTGCTCGACCGCATGCTGGCGCCCGGCTTCTTCGACCATGTCGACAAGATGGGCCAGCGCCTGCAGTGGCACCTGCAGCAGCTGTCGCAGCGCTTCCCGCAGCAAGTGCTGGAGTTGCGCGGCAAGGGCCTGCTCGCCGGTATCCGGATCGCCACGCCGGTGAAGGACGTGGCCGCCCGCCTGCGCGACGAGCATCACATGCTGGCGATGACGGCCAACGAGAACGTGCTGCGGCTGTTGCCGCCGCTCGTCATCACCGAGGCCGATATCGAACTGGCGGTGGGCAAGCTCGCCGCGGTGTTCGAAGCGATCGATGCAGAGGCGAACAAGGCCACCGCCTGACCCAATTGCCGGACGGCTCGAGGGCACCGGACAGCAGCCGGTGCCCGGCCGCATCTTCCTGAACGGGAAGAGTCCCACATGAGGAGAGGTCTGATGACCACCCCGAGGCATTTTCTCAATCTCGATGATTTCGACGCGACTACCCTGCGCGGCATGCTCAGCCATGCGGTGGAACTGAAGGAGCGCCTGAAGAAGGGCGACCGCCCGCAGCTCCTCAAGGACAAGGTGCTGGCGATGATCTTCGAGCGCCAGTCGACCCGCACCCGCGTGTCGTTCGACGTGGGCATGCGCCAGCTGGGCGGCGAGACGATCTTCCTCACCGGCGCCGAAATGCAGCTCAGCCGCGAGGAGACGCTCGCCGATACGGCCAAGGTGATGAGCCGCTACGTCGATGCGATCATGATCCGCATCCTCACCCACCAGGACCTGCTCGACCTCGCCGAGGCGGCGACCGTGCCGGTGATCAACGGGCTGACGCGCCGGGCGCACCCGTGCCAGGTGATGGCAGACGTGATGACGTTCGAGGAGCACCGCGGCAACATCAAGGGCGCCAAGATCGCCTGGGTGGGCGACAGCAACAACGTGCTGGCCAGCTGGGTGAACGCCGCCGAACTATTCGGCGCTGAGCTCACCATAGCGGTGCCGGAAGAATATGCGCCGGAAAAGGACCTGCTCACCGACATCCGCAAGGCGGGTGCGGCGGTACGGCTGATCGAGGACGCCGAGGAGGCGGTGAAGGATGCCGACCTCATCATCACCGACACCTGGGTCTCGATGGGCGACACCGACGCCGCCGAGCGCCGCCGGGCCTTGAAACCCTACCAGGTGAATGCCCATCTGATGGGACTTGCCGACAAGGACGCACTGTTCATGCACTGCCTGCCGGCGCACCGCGGCGACGAGGTGACCGACGAGGTCATCGACGGGCCGCAATCGGTGGTGTTCGATGAAGCCGAGAACCGCCTGCACGCCCAGAAGGCCATCCTCTGCTGGGCGCTGGGCCAGGATCGCCAGAATACCTGACGGTCGCTACGATGGATAACGCAAGCTAGCGCGGCGCTACCCCTTCCCGGGGCGGCCTTGCCGCGGGATCGGAAGTTCGATGACTGAGACGCAGCTGAGCACCTATGGCCTCGACCGCCCGGAATCCGGCGATGACGTGGTGGTGCCATTCACCGTCGATACGCTGGACAGCCGGGGGCGCGTGGTGCGCCTCGGGCCGGCGCTCGACGCCATCCTGACGCGCCACAACTACCCTGCGCCGGTCGCCCGCCTGCTCGGCGAGGCGGTGGTGCTGTCGGCGCTGATCGGCTCGTCGCTGAAGTTCGAGGGCCGCTTCATCCTGCAGACGCAGACCGACGGGCCGGTGAACCTGATCGTCGTCGATCTCGATGCGCCGGACGGGCTGCGCGGCTACGCGCGTTTCGACGCCGATGCGGTGATGATGGCGCTGGAACGCGGCGAGACCAGCCCGGCGCAGCTGCTGGGCAAGGGCCACCTGGCCATGACCATCGACCAGGGCGTCCACATGGAGCGCTACCAGGGCATCGTGGCACTGGATGGCGGCACGCTCGAGGACGTGGCGCATACCTATTTCCAGCAGTCCGAGCAGATCCCGACGCTGGTGCGGCTGGCGGTGGCCGAGCACACGGTGCGCGGCCTCGGCCATCACTGGCGCGCCGGCGGCGTGCTGGTGCAGCACCTGCCGCCGCATGGCCTGTCGGTGATGCCCGACCTGCCCGGCGATGGCAATTTCGACAACCCGGACACCGCCGACCAGCACTTCGTGCAGGACGACAAGTGGACGACGTCGCGCGCCTATGTGAGCACCGTGGGCGACGAGGAGCTGGCCGACCCCGACCTCAGCGCCGAGCGGCTGCTGTTCCGGCTGTTCAACGAGCCGGGCGTCCGGGTGTTCGATCCGGTGGGGCTCGAAGAGCGCTGCACCTGCTCGGCCGAGCGGATCGAGTCCATGTTGCGGAACTTCTCGGCCGAGGAGCGCGCCGACATGGTGGTGGACGGCGAGATCGAGGTGGTGTGCGAGTTCTGCTCGTCGGACTACCACTTCACGCCGGACGAGCTCGAGGATCACGACCACCAGCATTGAGGGCCGGGGCGCTTCCGGGCCGTTCGTCTGGACCGCCCCCTCCACCGCCTCCGGCGGTCCCCCTCCCCCGTGGCTTCGCCACAGTGGAGGACCCGCGGCGTTCGTGATTGGGAAAATTATGCCGGGGCCTGGAAGCGTTCGTCGAAGGCGTAGCCGGCGCCGCGGACGGTGCGGATGGGGTCGGCGTCGCGGTGGCGGTTGATGGCCTTGCGCAGGCGACCGACATGCACGTCGACCGTGCGCTCGTCGACATAGACGTCGTTGCCCCAGACGCCATCGAGCAGCTGTTCGCGCGAGTAGACGCGCCCGGGGTGGCGCATCAGGTATTCGAGCAGGCGGTACTCGGTGGGACCGAGGTGCACCTCGCGTCCGCCGCGGCGGACGCGGTGGCTGGTGCGGTCGAGCTCGAGATCGCCGGCTTTCAGGACGGCGGTGACCAGCTGCGGGCTCGAGCGGCGGAGCAGCGCGTTGATGCGCGCCAGCAGCTCGGGGATGGAGAAGGGTTTGACGACATAGTCGTCGGCGCCGGTGGCGAGGCCACGGACGCGCTCTTCTTCCTCGCCGCGCGCGGTGATCATGATGATCGGGGTGCGGGCGGTTTCCTCGCGGGCCCGCCAGCGGCGGCAGAGTTCGATGCCGGAGAGGCCCGGCAGCATCCAGTCGAGCAGGATGAGGTCTGGTACGCCGTCGCGGATGCGCTCCACCGCCTCGTCGCCCGAGGCGGCCGTGGCCACCCGGAAGCCCTCGGCCTCCAGGTTGTAACGCAGCAGGACGGCGAGGTCGGCTTCGTCCTCGACGATGAGAATGGTGGCGCTCATGTCAGCTCAATCCACGGAGCATCAGCCGTTTTCGGGAGCGGCCAATGCTCCAATCCCTTGTTTTGTCGCGCTTTCGAGCCGGACAAGTCTGCGACTTTGCCCCAAAGCGCTCCAGCGGATCAGCGCGGCGCGCGCTGCTGTTCGTCGGCACCCAGGTGCCGGCCGGTTTCGAGGTAGTAGGCCGCTTCGGCGATGTTGGTGGCGTGGTCGCCAACGCGCTCGAGGCTCTTGGCGCAGAACAGCAGGTGCGTGCACTGCGTGATGTTGCGCGGGTCTTCCATCATGTAGGTCAGCAGTTCGCGGAACAGCGAATTGTAGATGGCGTCGATCTCGTCGTCGTGGTTGCAGACCTCGACGGCGGCCTTGCTGTCACGCGTCAGGTAGGCATCGAGCGCGGCCTGCAGCTGGCGCGACACCAGGTCCTTCATATGCTTGACGCCATTGTAGAATTTTGGCGCCAGCCCGAGGTTTTCGAGCTGCAGGGTGCGCTTGGCCAATTGCTTGGCCATGTCGCCGGTGCGCTCGAGATCGTTGGCGACCTGGATGGCGGTGACGACCATGCGCAGGTCGGCGGCCATCGGCTGGCGGCGGGCGATGATCGAGACGACGGAGTCGTTGATGCGCTGCTGCATCTGGTCGATCTGGGCGTCGAACGTGCGGACGTTCTGGGCCTGCACGTGATCCAGCTTCAGCAGCGCCATGGCGCCCTCGGTGATCGCCTGCTCGACCATGCCGCCCATCTCGGAGATGGACTTGTTGAGGTCGATCAGTTCGTCCTCGTAGGAGGTGACAATATGCTCGTTCAGCGTAGCGGGCATGGTTCGGTTCCTTATCCCAATCAGCCGATACGGCCGGTGATGTAGTCCTGGGTCTGCTTGTGCTTGGGATTGGTGAAGATGTCTTCGGTCTTGCCCTCCTCGATCAGCTTGCCGAGGTGGAAGAACGCGGTCTTCTGGGAGACGCGGGCGGCCTGCTGCATCGAGTGGGTCACGATGACGATGGTGTAGTTCTCGCGCAACTCGTCGATCAGCTCTTCGACGATGGCGGTGGCGATAGGGTCGAGGGCCGAACAGGGCTCGTCCATCAGGATCACCTCGGGCCCGACCGCGATGGCGCGGGCAATGCAAAGGCGCTGCTGCTGACCACCGGAAAGGCCGGTGCCGGGCTCGTTCAGACGATCCTTGACCTCGTTCCACAGGCCAGCCTTGCGCAACGACGAATGCACGATTTCGTCGAGAGCGGACTTGGACTGCGCGAGGCCGTGGATTTTCGGGCCATAGGCGACGTTGTCGTAGATCGACTTGGGGAACGGGTTGGGCTTCTGGAACACCATGCCCACCCGGGCGCGCAGTTCGACGACATCGAGCGACGGATCGTAGATGTCGGCGCCCTCGAGCTCGATCTTGCCGGTCACCTTGCAGCCGACGATGGTGTCATTCATCCGGTTGATGCAGCGCAGGAAGGTCGACTTGCCGCAGCCCGAGGGGCCGATGAAGGCAGTCACCGACCGCTCGGGGATATCGATGGAGACCCCGAACAGCGCCTGCTTCGTCCCGTAGTGCACCACCACGTCGCGGGCCCGCACCGGGGTTGCATGGTTGATTTCAGACTGGATCAAGGGAGCCCCCGCAGTTTCGGTCGTCTTTGCCATTCCGAGCGTCGCGTCCATTCGACTACCACCGACGTTCGAGTTTGCTGCGAAGGTAGATCGCAATTGCATTCATGAAGAGAAGGAAGCCCAGCAGCACCATGATCGCGGCCGAGGTCCGTGACACAAAGCCACGCTCCGGGCTGTCGGCCCAGATGAAGATCTGGGTGGGCAGCGACGTGGACGCATCGAGGATGCCGCCCGGCGGGCTGGTCACGAAGGCGTTCATGCCGATCAGCAGGAGCGGAGCGGTCTCGCCCAGGGCCTGCGCCATACCGATGATGGTGCCGGTGAGGATGCCGGGCATGGCCAGCGGAAGGACGTGCTGCATCACGACCTGGTGCTTGGATGCTCCCATACCCAGCGCTGCCTCGCGGATGGAGGGCGGGATAGCCTTGAGTGCGGCACGGGTGGAGATGATGATGGTCGGCAGAACCATCAGCGACAGCACTAGGCCGCCCGACAAAGGGGCCGAACGTGGCGCGCCGAAGATCTGGATGAACACTGCAAGTCCGAGCAGGCCGTAGACGATCGACGGCATGGCGGCGAGGTTGTTGATGTTTACCTCGATCAGGTCGGTCCAGCGGTTCTTGGGCGCGAACTCTTCGAGATAGATCGCCGAGGCGATGCCAACGGGGAAACTGATCAGGAAACACACGAGCAGGAGATAGAACGATCCGGTGATCGCCCCGGCAAGGCCAGCCATCTCGGGGAAACGGCTGTCGGCATTGAAGAACAGGCCCCAGTTGAAGGGTGCGGTTACCCGCCCCTGGGCCGACAACTGGTCGAACCAAGCGATCTGAGCGTCGCTCACGCGACGGTTGGCCTCAGGCACGTCCCGGAGCACCTGCCCCTTGTTCAGCCCATCGAAGGGATCGGCGGCCGGCACCGACAGGGTGATGCTGCTGCCGACCAGCGAGGGGTTGGCGCGCACCGCATCACGAACGATGAACTGGGCGTTGTTGGTAATGATCTGCGACAGCAAGCGCTGCTGAGCCGGGGACGCCGTTTCGCCGAGGGCCGCATTCAGCCCACCGGTGACCACGGCGCGCCAGTTGGTCGCCTCGAGGTCCGCCGGGTCGACCAGCTCGGCCGACAGCGGGAAGTCGAGCCGGACGTGCGTCTGGGTAAAGGCCGGGAGCCCCTGCGAGACGATTGTCCAGAGCAGCAGTCCCAGCATGCCCACGGCAGCCAGAATTGCGGTGAGACCGGCGACCCGCAGCCGGGTGTCGGCAGCGTAGCGGCGCTTTCGCAAGGCAGCGGCGGCTTGCGACGACGGCCTTGCCGCAACGGCGGCGCCGGTGCCTGGAATGGTGCTCTCAGTCATACTGCTCTCTGAACCGTTTGACGATCGTCAATGCGATCACGTTGAGGATGAGCGTCATCAGGAAGAGGACGAGCCCCAACCCAAACGCGGCCAAGGTCTTGGGGCTATCGAACTCGGTATCGCCGGTCAGCAGCGTGATGATCTGCACGGTCACCGTGGTGACGGAGTCGAGCGGATTGATCGTCAGGCTGGCAATGAGCCCCGCCGCCATTGCGACGATCATGGTCTCGCCGATGGCGATGGACGTCGCCAGCAACACGCCCCCCATGATCCCGGGAATTGCCGCCGGAACGAGGACCTTCATGACGGTTTCGCCCGGCGTGGCCCCCATGGCCAGAGAACCGTCGCGCATGGTGCGCGGCACGGCCCGCAGCGCGTCGTCGGACAGCGACGCGATGATCGGGATCAGCATGATGCCCATCACCAGGCCCGCAGCGAGGGCGCTGTTGGGAGACATGACGATGCCAATCAGGCCGCCCGCTTCACGAATGGCCGGGGCCACGGTCAGCACGGCGAAGAAGCCGTAGACCACGGTGGGCACGCCGGCGAGGATTTCCAGTGTCGGCTTGATGATCGAGCGGAAGCGGTCGCTCGAGTATTCGACGAGATAGATGGCGGTGAACAGGCCGATGGGGGTAGCCACGGCCATGGCCACGGCGGCCACGAGGAACGTGCCGACAAACACCGGGATCGCACCGAAGGCACCGGCTCCGGCCACCTGATCAGCCCGGATGGCGATCTGGGGTTCCCAGCGCAGACCGAAGAAAAACTCCAGCGGGGGGACGACACTGAAGAACCGGATGGCTTCGTAGAGAAGCGAAAAGAAGATTGCGAGAGTGATGAGGATAGCCAGCCCCGCGCAGGCCACCATCACGCCAGAAAGCACCCGCTCGACGGCGTTGCGGGCGCGGAAGCGCACCGCAATCTGGCTGCGCACCCAGAGGAAGCCGCCGAGCATCAGCACCGCGACAAGAGCGGCGATGATCCACTCGGATACCTCACGGAAGCTCTTCAACCGCTCGGCAGCAGCGACGACATCGGGCACGGGTTCGGAGAAAACCACTCCGGCCGCGACATTCCGGATTTCGGACAGCAGCAACGACATCTGGCCGGTGCCTCGACCCTCGATCAGCGTCGAGGGGAGGCTGTTGACCAGGAAGATATCAACGATGCGCGACTGGAACGCCAGCCAGAGCAGGAGGACGATGGCGGCCGGTATGAACACCGCGAAAGCGCCCAGCAGTCCGTGGTAGCCCGGCAGCGAATGAACCTTCTCGCCACCTGCCGGTACCAGGCGCCGGCCAGACATGGTGCCTACGAAGTAGGCCGCGGTCGCGAGGACGACGATTGCCAGAAACAGATAGCCAGCCACACTGAACCCCCATTCGAGACGAATGAAAGGAGGCCGGCACCAGGGCCGGCCTCCAATCGATTTGGGTACTTACTTCGCGGGCGCAGTCATCGCGACGCCGCCAGTGACGTTGGCGCGGACGGTCTCACGCTGGTCGGCCGGGAGCGGGATCAGGCCGCGCTCGGACAGGTAGCCGCCTTCACCGAACGATGCTTCCGAGACGTACTCGTTGACGAAGTCCTCGAAGCCCGGGATGACACCCTTGTGAGCGTTCTTGAGGTAGATGTAGAGCGGGCGCGAAACGGCATAGCTGCCATCGGCGATGGTCTCGAAGGACGGCAACACGCCATCGACACCAACGGCCTTCAGGGTGTCGGAGTTCTCGAACAGGAACGAGTAGCCGAAGATGCCGACGGCATTGGTGTCGGCGTTGAGGCGCTGCACGATCAGGTTGTCGTTCTCACCGGCTTCGATGAACGGACCGTCCTGGCGCATGCGCTCGCAGACTTCGTCCTTGCGGTCGCCCTCGAGAGCTTCGATCGCCGGGAAGGCTTCGCAACCCTCGATCATGACGAGTTCGACGAACGCGTCACGGGTACCGGACGTCGGCGGGGGGCCGAACACGGTGATGGCGGTGGCCGGGAGCGACGCGTCGATCTCGTTCCACATCTTGTAGGGGTTGGCGACTATCTCGCCGTTGACTTCGACTTCCGAAGCCAGCGCCTGGAAAATCTGAGCCTTGGTGAGGTTCAGTTCCGGGCCCTGCTGCGAGTGAGCAATGCTGAGACCGTCATAGCCGATCAGCACTTCGGTGACCGAGTCGACGCCGTTGGTGGCGCACAGTTCGAATTCCGACAGACGCATGGCGCGCGATGCACCAGTGATATCGGGGTGATCAGCGCCGACGCCGCCGCAGAACACCTGGAAGCCACCACCAGTACCGGTCGACTCGACAACCGGGGCAGCACCGCCGGTCGAGGCAGCGAACTGCTCGGCCACGGCCTGGGTGTAGGGGAACACGGTGGACGAACCAACGATACGGATCTGGTCGCGGGTCTGGGCCTGCGCGCCGGAGACGGCGGCGACGAGCGCCAGGGCGGCTACGCCTGCGTGAAGTGCGAGTTTCATGAAATCTTCCCTTTCGGAGACAATGGGCCAGATGCCCAATCTGCAGGCTGGCTTCCTTGCCGCCTGCTGTGACGGGCGGACCCTAGGGCCGTTGGGGAAAGGTTTTATGACAGTCGCACTACCGTTTTGTGACAGCTCAAGTTCTTGTTTTCACTACACTATCCAGAAATGGTGGATTGCGGATAGGCACACTGCCCACCCGTCCGTCACTTTCTGAGCAGCACTTCCACCCGTGTACCCTGCCCCGGCTGGCTCTTGATGGAGAGCACGCCGTGGTGGCGGGTGACGATATGCTTGACGATGGCGAGGCCGAGACCGGTGCCCTTCTTCTTGCGGCTCGATTCCGCATCGACGCGGTAGAAGCGCTCGGTGAGGCGCGGCACGTGCTCGGCGGCGACGCCGGGACCGTGATCGGTGACGGTGAGCGCAGCGCAGAAGCCCTGGCGCGAGGTGGCCGGGCCGAGCGCCACCTCGATATCGCCGCCCTCGGCCCCGTATTTGACGGCGTTCTCGATGAGGTTCTCGATCACTTCGTAGAGCTCGTCGCGATCGCCGGGGATCACGAGGGGCTCATCGGGAACCGAGAGGACCAGCCTGGTGCCGGAGTCGGCAGCGAGCCGTTGCAGGCCTTCGGCAACCTCGCGCACCAGGGTGTTGAGCTCGACGGGCGTGGTCGGGCGGACGTGCTGGCGCATCTCGATGCGGGACAGCGACAGCAGGTCCTCGATCAGCTTGGCCATGCGGGCAGCCTGGCCGCGCATGATGCCGAGGAAGCGCTCGCGGGCCTCCTTGTCGTTGGCGGCGGGGCCGAGCAGCGTATCGATGAAGCCGACGAGCGAGGTGAGCGGGGTGCGCAACTCGTGGCTGGCATTGGCGATGAAATCGGAGCGCAGCGACTCGAGCCGCTTGCCCTCGGTGAGGTTGTGCATGGTGATGACCAGCGCGCCGTCATTCACCGTATCGCCGGCGGCGAGGGGAGCGACGGTGACCCGGTGCCAGGTCTCGTTAGGCACCGGCTGGTGCAGTTCGATCGATTCGGGGGCGTTGGTGCGGCGGACGGTCTCGATGGCGCCGAGCAGGCTCGGGGCGCGCAGGGTGAAGGCGAGCGGCGAGTCGACGATCACGGCGGGAAATTGCTGGCGGGCCGCGGCGTTGAGGTGGAACACCACGCTGCGCCGGTCGAGCACGATGGCCGGATCGGGCAGCGCATCGGCGAACAGGCGGAGGCCATCGCCAAACGCAGGATCGCTGGCGCGTGAGACCGCCGCATGGCTGACCTGGGATTCGCTCGTCTCGGGGACGATGGCGGCGAGCAGCAGCACCACGGTGTAGGCGAGGATGCCGATCCACGGATCGATACTCTGCATGCCGGCCAGGGTCATGAAGACCAGGCCGACCGCGAGCAGGAAGAGCAGCCGGCCGTATAGCCGTGCCCTTACCACCTGGTTCCACGCGGTGGCAGCACCGCCGCCACTCCGCTGCGCTTCGTCGACCATAGGGGGCTCCTCACCCCGCAAGCGGGCGTGATTCGACCGCGCTTGCCAGAACTGCGTTCTTCATATCACGCTCGTGACGCAGTCATGACAGTCGAGTGGGAGTTTCAAGCCAAATGTCCGATGCCATTGCAGGATTCGACCTGGAAGACCCGGTGCTGCCGCGCCCCATCAAGAAGCGGACGCTGACTTCGGGCGGTTTCCCCTACGACGAGAAGCTCGACAAGGACGACTACGACACGCAAATGCTGGCGGTTCAGCGACAGCTGGCGCTGCTGCAGCATGACCAGGCCAAGACCGGCAAGCGCATCGTCATCGTGTTCGAGGGGCGCGACGCGGCCGGCAAGGGCGGCTCGATCGCCACCTACCTCGAGAACCTGAACCCGCGCTTCAACATGAGCGTGGCGCTGCCCAAGCCATCGGACCGGGAGCGGACGCAGTGGTATTTCCAGCGCTATGTCGACTGGATGCCGGCGGCCGGCGAGCAGGTGCTGTTCGACCGGTCCTGGTACAACCGGGCCGGCGTCGAGACGGTGATGGGGTTCTGCACCCCCGACGAGACGACGCAGTTCCTCAAGGCGGTGCCGGGGTTCGAGCGGATGCTGGTGGATGACGGCATCCACCTGTTCAAGTTCTGGCTGGCGATCGGGCGGGAGATGCAGCTGAAGCGCTTCCACGACCGGCGGCACGATCCGCTGAAGGTGTGGAAGCTGTCGCCGATCGACCTCGAGGCGCTGAAGAAGTTCGACGACTATTCGGTGGCGCGCGACCGCATGCTGGAGGCGTCGCATACCAAGGACGCGCCGTGGCGGATCATCCTCAACAACGACAAGAAGCGCGGCCGGCTGGCGATCCTGCGCTCGGTGCTGCACGGGCAGGAGTTCGAGGGCAAGGACGCGAAGGCGATCGGGGAGATCGACGGGAAGATCGCGATGGGGCCGGAGGAATTTGCCAGGGTGAACAAGGGGATGTGAGGGGGTCGGACGCTGCACGGGGAGACACGATGCAGCATGACGCTGGCCACCCTCCCCCTTGCGGGGAGGGTACCGGAGCTTGGCGCGTTAGCGCCTTAGCGCAGGTCGGGGGGGGTGACCGAGGCTCGAGCACCAGAGCCGAGCTCGGCAG
>CAIMLX010000075.1 GCA_903842455.1 uncultured Hyphomicrobiales bacterium
AGCCGGCGGATGCGCTGGCGCACGGCGCATGTCTTCCGTGACGTCGAGCAGAAGGTGTCGAAATACCTGCTGACCATCACGATGGTGAATCTCGGCGTCGGCGTGGTGGTGGGGCTGCTGATGTGGGCGATCGGCATGCCCTCGCCGATTCTCTGGGGCGCGCTGGCAGCGGTGCTCAACTATATCCCGTTCGTCGGACAGGCCTTCATGGCGGTGATCCTGTTCCTCGTCGGCCTCACCAACGGTGGCGACCTTGGCAATGCCATGCTCCCGGTGGCGCTCTACTGGGCAGTAAATTTCATCGAGGGCAACTTCGTCTCCCCCAATCTGCTGGGGCGCACCATGACGATCAACCCGTTCATGATCTTCCTGTCGCTGACCTTCTGGCTGTGGGCCTGGGGCCCGGTGGGCGGCCTGATCGCCGTGCCCTCGCTGCTGGTGCTCTACTCGATCGTCACGCATATCCTGCCGACGAGCCAGGTGACGCCGCGCAAGTCGCGACGGCTAGTCAACCAGAAGGCGACGACCGATATGGCCGATGCCGAACCGCGCTCCGCGCCACCCGAGCCGAGCCCGGCCATCGTGGGGGGAGAAGCCCTCGGCCGAGCGGCCAAGCCCCGCCTGAGCGCAACCCACCTGCCCATCCGGCTGCCTTGACGGCATGCCTGCCTCTCAGCACATCTAGCGTGTTGCTTGCGGGGTGTAGAGATGGCCGGAGAAGTCACACAGGCTGTAGAAGCTGCGGCGCATGGCGGTGTCGACCTCGTGCAGGTCGTGGCGCTGCTGGCGGCGGGCGTGATCGCGGTGCCGATCTTCCGTCGGCTCGGACTTGGCTCGGTCCTGGGCTATCTCGCCGCCGGGCTGGCGATCGGACCGTTCGGCCTTGGGATCGTCCACGAGCCGACTGCCGTGCTGCACGCGGCAGAACTGGGCGTGGTGCTGTTTCTGTTCATCGTCGGGCTCGAGATGGAGCCGACGAGGCTCTGGGCGCTGCGCAAGCAGATCTTTGGCCTCGGCGTCCTGCAGGTCGGGCTGTGCGGGGCGCTGCTGACGCTGACGGGTATTCTGCTCGGCTTCCCGCCGGCCGTCGCCTTCGTCGCCGGGATGGGCTTCGTGCTGACTTCGACCGCCATCGTCATGCAACTGCTGTCCGAGCGGGGAGAAATGCAGTCGCCGAATGGCCAGAAGATCGTGTCCATCCTGCTGCTCGAGGATCTGGCCATCGTGCCGCTACTGGCGGTGGTGGCGCTGCTTTCGCCCGGTGACGGGGTCGAGGCCGACATCTGGTCGCGGTGGCTCAGCATCGGCCTCGCCGCTGTTTCCGTGGTGGCCGTGGTGTTTGCCGGACGCTACGTGCTCAATCCGGTGTTCAAGCTGCTGGCCGACTCCAGGGCGCGCGAGGTGATGACGGCCGCGGCGTTGCTGGTGGTGCTCGGCGCCGCGCTGGTGATGGAACTGGGCGGGCTGTCGATGGCGATGGGCGCCTTTCTGGCCGGCGTGCTGCTCTCGACCTCCACCTTCAAGCACCAGCTCGAGGCCGACGTCGAACCCTTCCGCGGGCTGTTGCTCGGGTTGTTCTTCCTTGCGGTCGGCATGTCGCTCGATCTCAACGTGGTAGCGGCCAACTGGCAGATGGTGGCGCTGACAGTGGCCGCGTACATGCTGGTCAAGGGGGTGGCGATCTACTTCCTCGCCCGGGTGCTGGGCACATCCAACCCACTCTCCATCGAGCGTGCCGTGCTGATGGCGCAGGGCGGCGAGTTCGCCTTTGTGCTCTACACCACCGCGACGGCAGGCGGGCTGCTTTCGGCGGAGCTGAACGCGCTCTTCACCGCCACGGTCATCATCTCGATGGTGCTGACGCCATTCTCGATGATGGCGCTGAAGTTCCTGCCGCGGCCGCAGCAATCGTTCGATGGCGTCGAGCAGGTGCACGACCTGCATGGCGACGTGCTGGTGATCGGTTTCGGCCGCTTCGGCCAGATCGCCAGCCAACCGCTGATTGCCAAGGGACACAAGGTGTCGATCATCGACAACAACACCGACATGATCCGCGCCGCCGGACAGTTTGGCATGAAGGTCTATTACGGCGATGGGACCCGGCTCGACATCCTGCATGCGGCGGGCGCCGAGCGGGCCGCGATGATTCTCGTGTGCGTGAACAGCAAGGACGCGGCAAACCGCATCGTCGAGCTGGTCAAGTCGGAGTTCCCGCTCGCCAAGGTACACGCCCGCGCCTTCGATCGCGGCCACGCCATCCAACTGGTGAAGCTCGGGGCCGACTTCCAGATGCGCGAGATGTTCGAGAGCGCCCTGGTGTTCGGAGCGCAGACGCTGCGGGAACTGGGTTCGGAAGAGGACGAGATCGCCGACATCATCGATGGGGTGCGCGAGCGGGATCGCCAGCGCTTCGCGGCGCAGACGGTCGGTGGCATCCAGGCGGGCAGGGACCTGCTGCTCTCCAACGCCGAGGATCAGGCGCGTGAGAGCGGCACGGTCAGCGGGCCGTCCGAGCCGATCATCCTCGATGGCGAGAAAACGAAGGCCTGAGGGTTGTTGGGCCCGTAAGGTTTTACGGGCCTTCCCCCAGTGTCGATTCAGTGCAACAGTGGCGTCAGAGGGGAATACATCGTCATGCTGACCGGATTGCCGCAATGCAGCAAAAGCCCATCGTATTGGATGCCCCGACCCCCGCGCGACGCGCGCTGACGACCGAGGCCCTGCAGGCCGAGATCCTCGAAAAACTGATCTATTTCATCGGTAAGGACCCGATTGTCGCCCGGCCGCACGACTGGCTCAAGGCGACCATCTACGCGGTCCGCGACCGGGTGATCGATCAGTGGATGGAATCGAGCCGCGAAACCTGGCGGACCTCGCACAAGCGGGTCTACTACCTCAGCCTCGAGTTCCTCATCGGCCGCCTGATGCGCGATGCCATGAGCAATATCGGCGTGATGGAGCACGTTCGCGCCGCGCTGAAGAACTTCAACGTCGACCTCGGCGACCTCATCAATCTCGAGCCCGATGCGGCGCTCGGCAATGGCGGCCTCGGCCGCCTCGCCGCCTGCTTCATGGAATCGATGGCGACGGTCGATATCCCGGCTTACGGCTACGGCATCCGCTACGTGCACGGACTGTTCCGCCAGGAACTCTCCGAAGGCTGGCAGGTCGAGCTGCCGGAGGATTGGCTGGCGCACGGCAACCCGTGGGAATTCGAGCGTCGCGAAAGCGCCTACGAGATCGGCTTTGGCGGCCAGGTCGTGCCGGTACCGGAGCCCGATGGCTCGACCCGGCTCGAATGGCGGCCCGCCGAGCATCTGCTCGCCGTCGCCTTCGACACCCCGATCGTCGGCTGGCGCGGCACCCATGTGAACACGCTCCGCCTCTGGTCGGCCCAGCCGATCGACCCGATCCTGCTCGACAAGTTCAACGCCGGCGACCATATCGGCGCCCTCGAGGAAAGCTCGAAGGCCGAGGCGATCACCCGTGTGCTCTACCCGGCCGATTCGACCCCGGCGGGGCAGGAGCTCCGGCTGCGGCAGGAGTTCTTCTTCTCCTCCGCCTCGCTGCAGGACATCGTCCGCCGGCATATGCAGGCCTACGGCGATCTTGGTTCGCTGGCCGACAAGGTTGCGATCCAGCTCAACGATACGCACCCGGCGATCTCGATCGCCGAACTCATGCGCATCCTGATCGACATTCACGGGATGAAATGGGCTGCTGCCTGGAAGCTGGTGAAGGCCACCTTCGGCTACACCAACCACACCCTGCTGCCCGAGGCGCTGGAGACCTGGCCCGTCGGCCTGCTGGAGCGGCTGCTGCCGCGGCAGATGCAGATCATCTATGCCATCAACGCCCAGGTGCTGACTGAAGCCCGCGCCATGGGCGGCTTCACGGAGTCCCAGATCGCCAACATGTCGCTCATCGACGAGCATGGCATGCGCCGCGTTCGCATGGGCCAGCTGGCCTTCGTCGGGTCGCACTCGATCAACGGCGTGTCGGCGCTGCATTCCGACCTGGTGCAGAAGACCCTGTTCGCCGATCTCAACCGGCTCTACCCCGGCCGGATCAACAACAAGACCAACGGCGTCACCCAGCGGCGCTGGCTGATGCAGTGCAATCCCGGCCTGACGCGGCTGATTTCCGACCGTATCGGAGAGGGCTTCCTCGACGATTTCGAGCAGATCGTCGCGCTCGACAAACATGCCGACGACCCGACTTTCCAGTCGCAGTTCAAGGCGGTGAAGCGCGAGTCAAAGGAGAAGCTGGCGCAGGTCATCAAGGACCGGCTTGGCATCGTCGTTTCCCCCGACGCCCTGTTCGACGTGCAGGTGAAGCGCATCCACGAATACAAGCGCCAGCTGCTCAACATCATCGAGGCGGTGGCGCACTACTCGATGATCCGCTCGCGGCCCGACAAGGAGTGGGTGCCACGGGTGAAGGTGTTCGCCGGCAAGGCGGCGCCGGGCTATTGGAACGCAAAGCTGATCATCAAGTTGATCAATGACGTGGCGCGGGTGGTGAACAACGATCCGGCGGTGCGTGGCCTCCTCAAGATCGCTTTCCTGCCGAACTACAACGTGTCCCTCGCTGAAACCATCATCCCCGCCGCCGACCTCTCCGAGCAGATCTCCACTGCCGGCATGGAGGCGTCGGGCACCGGCAACATGAAGTTCATGGCCAACGGCGCCCTCACCATCGGGACGCTCGATGGTGCGAACGTCGAGATGCTCGAGCAGGTCGGCAACGAAAACATGATCATCTTCGGTCTCACGACCGACAAGGTTGCCGAAATCCGCGGTCGCTCGGAAGTTCCGCGCACCGCGATCGACAAATCCCCCCAGCTCCGCGAGGCGCTGGAGGCCATCAGTTCGGGCGTCTTTTCGCCCGACGACCCTAACCGCTACCGCGATCTGATCGGTGGTCTGTATGATCACGACTGGTTCATGGTGGCGCGTGACTTCGACGCGTACGCGGCAGCTCAGCGGCAGGTCGACGATATCTGGATCAACCCGCGGAAATGGTATTCCATGGCTATCCGGAACACCGCGCATGTGAGCTTCTTCTCGTCGGACCGGACAATCCGGCAGTACGCCAACGAAATCTGGGGCGTTCCCGTCAAGAGGTAGTACGCGTGAGCAAAGCGAGCTGGCAGGCCGAAGAGAGCGACATCAAGGCAATCGTCGCGGGCCGCCATTCCGATCCGTTCGGCATCCTCGGCCTGCACGAGGTGGATGGAACCTGGGTGGCGCGGACGTTTATCCCGCATGCCGAAACGGTGTCGGCGCGCACGCTCGACAACCGGATCCTGGGTGAGCTGACCCAGCGTCACGACGCCGGCTTCTTCGAGGGCAAGGTGGCGCTCAAGGGCCGCATGCCGGTGCGCTACCACGCCCGCAACGATGGCGGTGAGTGGGACGTGCTGGACCCGTATAGCTTCGGGCCGGTGCTGGGTCCGATGGATGACTACTATATCGGCGAAGGCTCGCACCTGCGGCTGTTCGACAAGCTCGGGGCCCACGCGCTCGAGTTCGAGGGGGTGCAGGGCACGCACTTTGCCGTCTGGGCGCCGAACGCGCAGCGCGTCTCCGTCGTCGGCCCCTTCAACGACTGGGACGGCCGCCGCCACCCGATGCGCATTCGGCTATCGACCGGCATCTGGGAAGTGTTCATTCCCGGTATCGGGCCGGGCGAAATCTACAAGTTCGAGATCGTTGGCCAGAACGGCAAGGTGCTGCCGCTCAAGGCTGATCCGTTCGCCCGTCAGTCGGAGATGCGGCCCAAGAACGCCTCCGTCGTCGCCGATCCGGCGCCGTTCCACTGGACCGACAGCGCCTGGATGGAAGCGCGCGCCAAGAAGGACTGGCGGCGCGATCCGGTCTCCATCTACGAGGTGCATCTGGGCTCGTGGCGGCGCCGCGCCGATGGCGGCTTCATGAGCTACGACCAGCTCGCCGAGCAGTTGATCCCCTACGCCGCCGACCTGGGCTACACCCATATCGAGCTGATGCCGATTTCCGAGCATCCGTTCGATCCGAGCTGGGGCTACCAGCCGACCGGGCTCTACGCCCCGACCGCCCGCTTCGGCGATCCGGCCGGCTTCGCCCGCTTCATCGACACGGCCCACAACGCCGGCCTTGGTGTCATCCTCGACTGGGTGCCGGCGCATTTCCCCACCGACGAGTTCGGCCTCGCCCGCTTCGACGGTACGGCGCTGTACGAACATCTCGACCCGCGGCAGGGCTACCATCCGGACTGGAACACCGCAGTCTACAATTTCGGCCGCAAGGAAGTGGTGAGCTTCCTCGTCAACAACGCCCTCTACTGGCTGGAGCGTTTTCACATCGATGGCCTGCGCGTCGATGCGGTCGCCTCGATGCTCTACCTCGACTACTCGCGCAAGTCCGGCGAGTGGGTGCCCAACGAGTTCGGCGGCAACCACAATCTCGAGGCTGTCGATTTCCTCAAGCGCGTCAACACCGAGGCCTACCGGCTGCATCCCGGCGTCATGATGATCGCCGAGGAATCGACGTCGTGGAGCGGCGTTTCCGCCCCGGCCGACAAGGGCGGGCTGGGCTTCGGCTTCAAGTGGAACATGGGATTCATGAACGACACGCTGCGGTACATGAGCCGCAACCCGATCCATCGCCGCTACCACCACAGCGACCTGACGTTTGCGGCGCTGTACGCCTATGCCGAGAACTTCATCCTGCCGCTGAGCCACGACGAGGTCGTGCACGGCAAGGGTTCGCTGCTCGCCAAGATGGGCGGTGACGACTGGGCCCAGGTCGCGGGCCTGCGCGCCTATTACGGCTTCATGTGGGGCTGGCCGGGCAAGAAGCTGCTGTTCATGGGCCAGGAGTTTGGCCAGCGCGAGGAGTGGAACGAGGCGAAGAGCCTCGACTGGTGGCTGCTCGATGCCCCGTCGCATGACGGCATCCGTCGCCTGATTTCCGATCTCAACGCCGCCTATCGCGAACTCCCGGCGCTGCATGCCCGCGACAACGAGCCCGAGGGCTTCAAGTGGCTGATCGGCAACGACCAGGCCAACTCGGTCTTCGCCTTTGCCCGCAAGGCGCCGGGCGAGGATCCCGTCGTCGTGGTCTCGAACATGACCCCGGTGCCGCGCGAGAATTACCGCGTGCCCATGCCGCTGGCCGGCA
>CAIMLX010000076.1 GCA_903842455.1 uncultured Hyphomicrobiales bacterium
CCTTTGCCGCGCTGCGGATGGGCCAGCCTTTCACCATCGAAAGCCTGATGACCATCGCCGCCATCGGTGCGCTGTTCATCAATGCGGCTGAGGAGGCCGCGCTGGTTGTCTTCCTCTTCGCTGTGGGAGAGGTGCTGGAGGGCGTGGCCGCAGGCAAGGCACGGGACGGCATCCGGGCGCTGGCCAATCTGGTGCCCAAGACGGCGCAATTGGTCACCGGCGACACCACGCGCGAGGTGCCAGCGGCGACCCTGTCCGTCGGACAGACCGTTCTTGTGCGCCCCGGCGACCGGATTCCGGCCGATGGCGAGATCACCGACGGTACCTCGGGCGTAAACGAAAGCCCTGTCACGGGCGAAAGCGTGCCCAAGACACGCGGCCCAGGGGATCCGGTTTTTGCTGGGGCGATCAACACTGAGGCAGCCCTGCGGGTCAAGGTGACCAAGGGCCCCGAGGACAACACGATCGCCCGCATCATCCGCCTTGTCGAAGAGGCCGAAGAGGCCCGCGCGCCGACCGAACGATTCATCGATCGGTTCAGCCGCTGGTATATGCCCGCCATTGTCGCCGTAGCGGCTTTGGTGGTGTTGGTGCCGCCGCTGGCTTTCGGTCAGCCTTGGGACACTTGGGTTTATCGCGGCCTTGCGCTTCTGCTAATCGGCTGCCCTTGCGCGCTGGTCATCTCAGTCCCCGCCTCCATCGCTTCGGCCATGTCCACCGGGGCGCGGCGCGGGCTCTTGATGAAGGGTGGCGCCGTGATCGAGGCTGCGGCGAAGGTCGATGTCGTGACCTTCGACAAGACTGGGACGCTGACGCATGGCCGCCCGCAAGTGACGGATCTGGTGCTGTTCGGGGCCACCACAGAAGCCGAGCTTCTGGCCGTTGCGGCAGGGGTCGAAATGGGGTCGAGCCACCCGCTCGCCATCGCCATCCTGAAGAAGGCCAAAGATGCAGGCGTGACCGCGCTGCCATCGCAGGATGCCAAGGCGCTGATGGGCAAAGGGGTTGTCGCAACCGTGGGCGGCGTACCCGCATGGGTCGCCTCTCCGCGATACGCGATGGAACATGGCGGACTTGATGGCCTTGGCCTGCGGCAGGCTACGATCTTCGAAGAGGACGGCAAAACTGCCGTAGCCGTGTTCCACGAGAAGACACCGCTTGGCTTGATCGCCATGCGGGACGAGCCTCGGGCGGATGCCAAAGACGCTGTGCGCCAGCTGACAGCCATGGGGGTGACTGCGGTCATCCTGACCGGCGACAACCCGCGCACGGCCGCTGCGATTGCCGGAAGCCTCGGGCTGAAGTTCGAGGCCGATATGATGCCCGAGGACAAGCTCGCCTACATCCGCGAGATCGGCACTAAAGGCGGCGTGATGATGATCGGCGACGGCATCAACGACGCGCCAGCGCTGAAGCAGGCAAGCGTTGGCGTGGCGATGGGATCGGGCACCGATGTGGCGCTGGAAACCGCCGATGCGGCTATCTTGCGCGACCGGGTGACCGACATTCCCGCCACGATCCGCCTGTCGCGCGCGGCAATGGCCAATATCCGCCAGAACGTGACCATCGCGCTTGGACTGAAAGCCGTGTTCCTCGTGACCTCGGTCTTCGGTCTGACCGGCCTTTGGATTGCGATTCTCGCTGATACTGGTGCGACGGTGCTGGTGACCCTGAACGCTCTGCGCCTGCTGCGGTTCAACCCGGAACGAGAGGGCTGAGCAGATGATCTCCGGATTTGGCTGGGCCGCGTTGGCCCTTCTCTTCGGCTATCTCGCGCTGTTTTTCTGGGGCAGCGCCCTCGCTGCACAAGCAGCCGGTCGGCCGGTCTGGCTGTTCGCGCGCGCCAC
>CAIMLX010000077.1 GCA_903842455.1 uncultured Hyphomicrobiales bacterium
CGTCGGTCTTCTGCTCCAGCAGCACCTTCGGGCTGAGGGTGAAGGCGTTGTTGATCAGGATGTCGATGCCACCGAACAGCTCGACCGTCTTCTCGACAGCGCCCTGGATCTGATCCTTGACGCGCACATCGACCTTGAGGACCTCTGCGCGACCTCCGAGTTCGTCGATCAGCTCGGACCGGATCGTTGCACAGTAGTCTTCGTTGTACTCAGCAACGACGACGGTAGCCCCTTCGCGCACAAACCTGCGGGCAATGCCTCTGCCGATCCCTCCACCGCCGCCGGTAATCAGAGCGACCTTGCCATCCAGCAATCCCATCAACGCAATTCCTCGGGTGTGCGTACCGTCGTGCCGAGGATCGGCCCGACCAGTTCATGCCCCCAGTAGCTGAGGCGTTCAGCGTTCAGCTCGAACGGATCGCCCGGCCAGGGGTGGGTTTCAGCAATGACCTCGACGGCGAAACCCGACGGGCTGAAGTGGTAGAAGGAAAAATGGGGATCCTGGGTGTGCTGCCCCAGGGTCATCTGAATCGGGATCTGGCGCTTTTTGACGATGTCCCAGGTCTCACCGACGTCGCGAAGGTCGCCCGTAAGAAGTCCCACGTGCTGGATGCCCATACGGCCGGGCCCATGACCATAGCCGATGTCGTGGCTGGTAAGATTGTTCAGCCCCGCACGGTAGAACCCCGTCTTGCCCTTGCCCGCACCCGATCCATACCACTGGAAGCCCATGACATTGATCAGGAATTCGTCGAGCTCTGGGCCGTATTCCGGCGTGATGACCACCACGTGGCCGAAGCCCCGGCCATAGGTGTTGAAGCCCCCGTGCCGACGTCCCGGAACGAACGAGTCCGGCTCGCCTTTCTGGCCATAGAAGAGTTCGTACTGGTAGCCGACGGGGTCCTTGAACCGGACAACGTCGCGAACGGCGCGGCGCGCCTTGAGGTCGTCACTCCCCTGTTCGACCGCGATACCTGCGTCCTGCAGTTTCTTGACGGCCTTCTCAAAGGCGATCCTGTTGACGCACTCCCAACCGATATAGGCGAGCTTGTCGATAGGACCGGGCTGGAAGGCGAAGCGGTAGCGACGGTCATCCATCTTGAGATAGAGGGCATCCGGCTCATCTTCCGGCGAAGGCGCGATGGCCAAGCCAAGCACCTCAGGGCCATAGCTTCGCCAGGCGTCGATGTTGGGGCTTTCAAAGCCCAGGTAGCCGATACCCCGGATATCCATGGTCCAGATCCTCAGTCTTTCGGTTCGCTAGCAGGCAGTGGTACCGCCATCGATTATGATGTCAGCGCCGGTGATGAAGGCGGCCTCGTCGCTGGCCAGGAAGGCGGCCATGCCGACAACGTCCTCGGGCTCACCAGGCCGGCCGAGCGGGATGTTGTTCGTCAATTGAGCTCGAACGGCCGGGTTCTCGACGAAGGCGCGCGTGCCGGGGGTGATGACGAAGCCAGGGCTGATGCTGTTGGCGCGAATGCCCAGTGGCGCGCCCTCCAGCGCCATCTGTCGCGTCATGGCGATTACGCCGCCCTTGGTGGCGTTGTGGGCAATCGTGCCATTACCCCGCGAGCCCTGCCATCCTGCGGTCGAGGCGACGTTGATGATCGCTCCGCCCCGTTTCGCCAGGTGGGGCCATGCAAATTTGGTTGTCAGGAACACCAGGTCGAGTTCGTTCCGGATAGTGAACCGCCAGTCCTCGATGGAAAGATCTGCGATCGAGCCGAATTTCGCCGCCGAGGCGTTGTTGTAGACAACATCGATCCGGCCGTGATCCGTTACCGCCCGGTCGATCCATGCTTGGGCATCCGCAGGATCGCCGAGATCACAGACCATGGCTGTCATGATCCCACCGGCTTCAGTGACCAGTCGCGCGGTCTCGGCATCCGCCGCACCATTCACATCGCAGCCGACAATGATCGCGCCATCGCCGGCGAACCGCAGCGCCGCCGCCCGCCCC
>CAIMLX010000078.1 GCA_903842455.1 uncultured Hyphomicrobiales bacterium
CAAACGCGGAGCTAAAGCCTGGGAGTGCGACCAGCATGATCGAGAAGACCTCAGATGAAGCGCTACGAAAGGCCTTGTCGATGGGGCACGCGAGGGTGCCGAGCGTCGAAACGATTCCGCCGCCGCCTTATCAGTTGCGGGGCTGTTCTTTTCTGATGGTGGGCGCGGAGTTCGACCGGTCGGCCGTCTCTCGCTTGGTGCCGTCAGAACTTGAAGTGGTCGACGAGGCGACTGGCGGCTTCTATGTATACAGTGCTCCCTTAGGCTGGGGCGTTGCCCCCTACACGGCCACGTTGGCTTGGATTGACATAAAAGGTCACGATTCTGCCGACGGATCGCACGGGCGATATATGGTCTTCGGTGCGTATTCAGGCGCAGCCTACCGTGCGTTCAAATACAACGCCTCCATCGTTGAGGGTTACGCTCGGATCGATGAATCTCCCGATTTTGTTGAGGGAATTGGCGGTCCGTCTGGAAAGACCTATCTGCGGATCGGCGTGAGGAAGACTGAAGGTGTCCCCGTTGCTGCGGCCGGCACTCACTATTATCTCGCCCCAATACACGCTGGCGGCATTTGTTCCGTCCCTGTCGCCTTTAGCTACGACTTCAACGCTGCGCAGCCGGAATATGTCGATCTCGTCGCGCCCGTTCAGACGCCCCTGGGCCAGTTGCAGCCCAAGCGGCTGACATGGGCTGGATGGCTGACCAATGGCGTCATTACCATCGGCCAGCAAAGTCCGATGATTGACCTGCAAGGCGCGGCAAGCACGATGTCTGGCGCGCGCTACCTCAACTTCCTGACTCAGATTGAGAAGGCGGCCATAGCAATCCGGCCGGACGATGGGATCTTATTCCAAAATGCGGCGGCCGAGCGTTTGGCGGGGGACGGCTTCTGGCTCGACAATGGTCGATTCAGTGTCGCTGGGAAAATTGCTTCTGCTTGGTCTGCCGCAAAGTTAGAGGCGTTGAGCGGCAAGGGTAGTTGGTGGGACAGAAAGCCAATCGGTCTACCGAGGCGGGGTTCCATCACACCACTGATTGCGCAGCTTGTGCCATCGCAGGACTCGCTCATTGTCTTGGTCACCGACCCGGGCGGCAGAGTGGGGAGGGAGCCGATCGAGGCGTTGCAGATTCTTGGCCTCACCCCTGCCGAGGCCCGCATTGGCGTTCTGATCGGCGCAGGGCTCGAAGCACAGGCTGCGGCCGATCGGCTGCAGGTCAGCGTCAGCACCGTTAGATCCACAATGAGGCCGATCTACCAGAAGCTTGGCATAACCAAGCAGAGCGAACTCTCAAACCTGGTGGCCAGGCTAACCTCGGTTGGGGTCTAGGCCTTCAGTCCCAACTTGGTGCGCGTCCAGCCTCTCGGACGCGCACCAAGTCAACAGCTACCCCACATGTGTAGGGTGTCGGCGCCAAAGCAGCGACTTAGCGTTCTTCCAGGCACGGGCGAGGAGGAACAAAACATGGTCGTCCCAACTGGTCTTCAAGCGGTGGCGCAACTGGCATTGAGCGCAGTCATGATAGTTGGAACCGCGGTTCCCGCACTTGCCGCGGAACGCTGGGCTACACTGCCTGAGCCGGGCCCTATGCCTGTCGCGGCCCTTTCGGGCTTGCAGACCATAGACGACATAAAAATGTATTATGCCGTCTACGGGGCGGGTTCGCCGGTTCTCCTCATCCACGGCGGCGGCGGCAATGCCGATCAATGGGGAGCAATCGTCACCGACCTGAGCGAGACTCACCAAGTCATCGTGGCTGATAGCCGTGGCCATGGCAGGACCGGCTTCACGGACAAGCCGCTTGGCTATGACCTTATGGCGTCCGACTATATCGCTCTCCTCGACTATCTGAAGATAAAGCAGGTCGCCCTCATCGGCTGGAGTGATGGCGGCGTAATCGGGCTCAGTATAGCCATCCACCACCCTGAGAGACTTTCGCGTCTTTTCGCCCATGCCGGTAGCGCGACCCTCGCAGGTGCCCTCCCGATAGATTGGTCCATGCCAACAATGAGTGGCATCTATGAGCGCAATTCGCTCGCCTATACTGCGATCTCCCCGACACCGGAAAAGCTTGATGCCTTCGTCAACGCGCTGAACACACTTTGGTCAACCGAGCCAAATTGGAGCGATGACGTGTTGGCTGAGATCACCGTGCCGACAACGATTGCCATTGGTGACCATGATGAGATGGTGAGCTTCGCCCACAACCAGCACCTGGCAGGCGTAATTCCGGGCGCTCGCTTTGTCGAACTCAAGGACACCAGCCACTTCTCCATTTTTCAAGACCCTGAAGGCTACCTGGACGCACTGCACGAGTTCCTCGACGGCTACTGAAGTAGAAGCGGTCGGAATACAGACGCGCGCGGGTAGAACAGGCGCCGGCTCTTGGGATTCGAGCCGTGACAGTGGCGTCATAGCTGGGTTCTCGAAAGACCAGGAACCGGTAGCGTTCCGTAGTCGAAGTTTTAGGTCGCCCCTGACGGGTGCAAGGGAATGGGCAGGGTGTCCGATCAGTCCCCGTTGCCGGAACCTCCTATGATTGGACGGCGATGCGGGTTGATGCGCCGCTAAGGGGTATCGTTGGATGACTCCAGGAGCCCCGCCAGCGGTCACCTCGCAGATTTGGCGGCTTACCCCAGCCTGACACCCCGTCGACCCACGCCGCGAGCGTCCTGGAGTCAAGGGCGGGCCCTTTAGGTCTGTTAAAGGCTTGTCGCGGTCGCCGGGCAGCAGTTGTTCGCCGGGGGCTTGCTGGTGCGCGACTTGGTTTCTCGGTCTGGTTCTCGGCCGCCAAATCACCGGGCGAGTAGTTGACCGTCTTTCATTCGCCAGCGAGGTTCCCTCGCGGCAGGATGGCCCGCGCAATGCTGCAGATGCGTGCACGTCCTCCTGCTATAGCGACGTGGACACGGCACCGACCACCGCGACGAAGCGAGGCACGAAGATGAAGACCCTTAACACGCGCATCGTGCTGGCAGCGCGGCCAGTAGGCGAACCGAAGCCGAGCGACTTCCGCATGGAGCAGGCACCCATCCCTGAGCCCGGTGACGGCGAAGTGCTGGTCGAGACGATCTGGCTCTCCATCGATCCCTACATGCGCGGCCGCATGAACGAGGCCAGGTCTTACGCCCCGCACGTGAAGCTTGGGGAGGTCATGGTTGGTGGCACCGTCGGTAGGGTGCTCGGGTCGAGGGATGACCGGCTTGCGGTCGGCGACATTGTCGTCGGCTACGGCGGCTGGCAGGAGTATGCCGTGTTGTCGGCAGACGGGCTTCGCGAGCTCGATCCAGCCCGCGCCCCGATCCAAACGGCCTTGGGCGTTCTCGGCATGCCCGGAATGACTGCCTATGTCGGGTTGCGAAACATAGGGCAGCCGAAGAAGGGCGAGACCGTGGTCGTTGGCGCCGCCTCGGGCGCCGTTGGCTCCCTGGTCGGGCAATTGGCGAAGTTGATCGGATGCAGAGTAGTAGGCATCGCGGGCGGACAGGCGAAGTGCGACTACGTCAAGAACGACCTTGGCTTCGATGATGCGCTAGATCACCGGGAGCCCGAACTTGCCCAGCGCCTCGCGGAAGCCTGTCCTGATGGTATCGACGTCTACTTCGAGAATGTCGGAGGCTCCGTCTGGGACGCGGTGTTTCCGTTGCTCAATAACTTCGCCCGAATTCCAGTCTGCGGCCTCGTCGCCAACTACAATGCCACAGAGCGCCCTCCAGGCCCGGATCGAACGCCGGAGCTGTTTCGGGCGATCCTGGTTGCGCGCACCACGGTGATCCGGCCACGGATTCCATGAGCATCCGGCCACCCATTCCATGGCGATCCGGCCACC
>CAIMLX010000079.1 GCA_903842455.1 uncultured Hyphomicrobiales bacterium
CGCGCACCGAAGCGAGATCATGACGAGTGGTTGGTGCGGGGGAGGTTGGGTGGCTCGGGAGTCGTTCCGGGCCAGGCCGAAAGTACCTCGGCATGGGCCAGTTCGCTGGCCAAGCCGCTATCGACGCACGGGGCGCCCGATGCAGGGTGCTCCAGGGAGCAAGGCCGCCATGCATAAGGCGGTCGGGAGAGGTGGGCAATGCCGGGTCGCCCGGGTTGCCAGGCCACCCATGCTTTCCGCGATGCGGCACGGGATGCTCCCGGGTCGCGGTACCATACGCCCAAAACCCCGATCGGCCGGCGAGGCGCGAGCCTCATTTGTTTTGCGGACTAACCGCGTCGGGGCGAAAGCCTCGCCGGCCCCGCTTCACTGCCCATCAACCCGAGGTCGCGAGGCCTGCGGGGGGCTTTGCCACGTCAGACGGTGCGGAGGGCAATCATGGCAGGAAGTTCGTCAGCGCAGCTTCAGCGAGCTCAACCCGATCAGCGCCAGCACGAAGCTGATGATCCAGAAGCGGATCACCACCTGGCTCTCGGTCCAGCCCATCATCTCGAAATGGTGGTGGATCGGCGCCATCTTGAACACCCGCTTGCCCGTCAGCTTGAAGCTGGCGACCTGCACGATCACCGAGACCGCCTCGAGCACGAAGAGGCCGCCGATAATGGCGAGCACGATCTCATGCTTGGTGGCCACCGCAATGGTGCCGAGCGCGCCGCCAAGGGCCAGCGAACCGGTGTCGCCCATGAAAATCTGCGCCGGCGGGGCGTTGAACCACAGGAACCCCAGCCCGGCGCCGATCAACGCGCCGCAGACCACCGCCAGCTCGGCGGTGCCAGGCACGTTATTGAGCAGCAGGTAATCGGCATAATTCACCGACCCCACCAGGTAGGCGATGAGCCCGAAGCAGGCAGCCGCGACCATGACCGGGACGATCGCGAGGCCATCGAGCCCGTCGGTGAGGTTCACCGAATTGCCCGCGGCGACGATGACGAACGCGGCAAAGATGTAGAAAGCGTAGCTCAGCGGCAGGCCGGCGCCCTTGAGGAAGGGGAACATCACCGAATTGGAAATCTCGGGCGGCATCATCGACGCGAGGAAGTAGCCGGCGATGATGGCCACTACCGCCTCGATGGCGAGGCGCTGCCTGCCGGAAAACCCGGCATGCGACATCCGCTTGACCTTGAGGAAGTCGTCGTAAAAGCCGATGGCGCCGAACGAGACGGTGACGAACAGCACCACCCAGACATAGCCGTTCGACAGGTTCGACCACAGCAGGATCGAACTGACGGCCCCTGCGAGGATCATCAGGCCGCCCATGGTGGGCGTCCCCTTCTTGGTCAGCAGGTGGCTCTGCGGGCCATCCTCACGGATCGGCTGTCCGCGACCCTGCCGGATGCGCAGGGAGGCGATGATGTTCGGGCCGAACAGGAAGACAAAGAACAGTGCCGTGACCACCGCACCGGCAGTGCGGAAGGTGATGTAGCGGAACACGTTGAAGGCGGCGAGGCTCTCGCCCAACTGCCCGAGGAAATACAACATCCTGTCGGTGTCCCGCTCGAAATCAGGCTTGTTCGAAGCGCTCGCGGATGGATTTCACCAACGAAGCAAGCCTCACGCCTTTGGACCCTTTGACCATAACTGCGTCGCCATAGGCAAGCGCATCAAAGAGCGGCCCATCGATCTCGTCGACAGTTTGCACATGGGTCACACCCGGCGCATCGCGGTCGCGTTCCGCACGCCGCCCCAGTTCATCGGCCAGCGACCGCATGATCGGCCCGACGAGGAAAACCTGCCGGGCACCGGACTTGCTCACGGCGTCGGCAAGTCCCGCATGCAGCAGCGGCCCCTGCGGCCCCATCTCCAGCATGTCGCCAAGCACCACCACCTTCTTGCCTGACGGAGCCTTGGCCTGCCCGAAAAGCTCGAGCGCGGCGTTCATCGAGGCAACGTTGGCGTTGTAGCTCTCGTCGATCAGCAGCAGCGGGTTCTTCTTTGGCCCGAGTTTGAGCGTCAGTCCCCTGCCCTCTGGCGCGCCGAATTCCGAGAGGGCATCGAGCGCTACCTTGGTGCCTTCGCCGGCCAGTTGCGACACCGCCAGCGCCGCCACGGCATTCGCCACCATGTGCCGGCCTGGAACGTTGAGGCGCAGGTGATGCGACTGCCCGGCGTGACGGACATCGGCGGCCATCCGGTTGTCCAGTTGCGTGACACCGGCAATCCACCAGTCCGAGTTCTCCTCGTAGCCATAGGTGACTATGCGGCCGACCCCGGCTTCACGGGCCTGCGCGAACAGGATGTGCAGATACTCGTGGTCGGCGTTGAGCAACGCCGTGCCGCCGGGCTCGAGCCCGTTGAAGATCTCGGCCTTGGCCAGCGCGATATCGGCCACCGAGTTGAAGAATTCGAGGTGCGCCGCCGCTACGGTGGTGATGACCGCAACATGGGGACGAACCAGCTTCACCAGCGGCGTGATCTCGCCGGCATGGTTCATGCCGATCTCGAACACCCCGAACTGCGCCTCGCGCGGCAGCGCGGCCAGCATCAGCGGCACGCCCCAGTGATTGTTGAAACTCTTGATCGACCAGTAAGTCTGCCCGGCGGCCGAAAGCGCTGTCCGGATCGCTTCCTTGGTGGTGGTCTTGCCAGCACTGCCGGTGACCGCGACGATCATCGCCCGGCTGCGGGCCCGCGCGGCAACCGCGAGTTGCTCGAGCCCCTTCAGCGGATCGAGTACGACAATGAGATTATGCCCGCCGTTCTTGGCATAGTACGCCTCCGATACGAGCGCTGCGGCGGCTCCAGCCTCAAGGGCCTTGCCGACGAAGTCGTGCCCGTCATGCGTATCGCCCTTGATGGCGACGAACAGCGCCTCGTCGGGAACCTCACGAGAATCGATGGTGATGGCGGAAACCGGACCGTCCGATATGCCCTCGGGTCTGCCACCGGTTGCCTTGACGATCTCGGCGACGGTCCACAGTGGCGGCATCAGGCTACATCCTCTTCAGCGTCTCCAGCACCACTTCGTGGTCGGAGAAATGGTGCTTGGTCGTACCGACGATCTGATAGTCCTCGTGACCCTTGCCGGCAATCAGCAGCACATCGCCCGGCTGCAGGCTGGCGATCGCCGTTTCGATGGCGAGGCGACGGTCGCCGATCTCCTGCGCCTCCGGGACAGCAGCCAGGATCTCGGCGCGGATCGTGGCGGCGTCCTCGGTCCGCGGGTTGTCATCGGTGACAATAACCACGTCGGCCCTCAGCGCCGCGATGCCGCCCATGATCGGACGCTTGCCCTTGTCGCGATCGCCGCCGCAGCCGAACACCAGGTGGAGGCGGTTCGCCGCGAAGGGACGCAGGGCTTCGAGCGCGGTCTCGAGGGCCACCGGCTTGTGGGCGTAGTCGACGAAGATGGCAGCGCCGTTGTGCTCGCCCACCAGCTCGAGGCGGCCCTTGGCCCCCTTGAGTGTCTCTAGCGCCGCGAGCGCCCGGTCAGCCGGCGCGCCCGTCGATACGGCCAGCGCCAGCGCCACGACGGCGTTCGATACCTGGAATGCTCCGGTCAGCGGCAGGCGAAAACTGGCCGTCTCGCCGACCATGCGGCCATTAACCCGCTGCCCGTAGCCTTCGTTGATGACTTCGCTGATCTCGAAGAACGCGCCTTCGCGACCGACGGTCAGCAGCCGCGCACCGCGGTCGAGCGCGGCGAACAGGAACGGCGTGTGCTCGGCATCGTCGGCATTTATGACGGCGGAACCACCCTCGGCGATGAGATCGGTGAACAGCCGCAGCTTGGCGTCGCGGTAAGCCGCCATGTCCGCATGGTAGTCGAGATGGTCGCGGCTGAGGTTGGTGAAGGCCACCGCGTCAAAGCGGATGCCATCGACCCGGCGCTGGTCCAGCCCCTGGCTCGACGCTTCCATGGCCACATGATCGATACCTTCGGCCTTCAAAGCCCCAAGGTCCCGATGCAGTGACAGCGGGTCCGACGTCGTGAGTTCCTGTGGGCGAAGGCCGGCGCTCGTCTCGATGCCGACGGTGCCCAGGCTGGCGGCATTGATGCCGCAGGCGTCCCAGATCTGTCGCACGAACGAGACGATCGACGACTTGCCATTGGTCCCGGTGACGGCCGCCGCGATCCGCGGCTGCGGCGCGAACTGCCGCGCTGCCGCCCGGGCATAGGCGGCGCGCACATCCTTCAGGACGACGACCGGCACGCCGGGATCACTGTCGGGCACCCGGTCCGTGATCATCACCGACGCACCCCTTCCCACCGCCTGGGCAGAGAAGCTGTCGCCGTGCACACGCGTGCCGGGCAGTGCGAAAAATGCTTCGCCCGCCGCGACAGCGCGGCTGTCCGCGTTCACGCCCTCGATGTCGAGTTCCGGCACGCCACGCGCCCCGGCCCCCTTGAGCAGTTCCTTCAGCGCGAAGGGCAAGTCTTCGCTTCCTTCTGGCAGGGCCTCAACGGATTGCGGCTGGGACAAGTTGATCATCCAACATTTGGCTGAAATCGGGGCTGATTCCCAGCATTGGCGCGATACGCTGAACAATGCGACCAGTAACCTCGCCCGCATTCCAGCCGGCGGTGGTTCCCGTCGTCGGGCTTTCGCGCTTTGGCTCGTCGATCACCACAACCATCACGTAGCGCGGGTCGTCGAGTGGAAAGCCCGAGGCAAACACGTTGAGGTTGGTGCCGACCGCGTACCGGCCCTTTACCACCTTCTCGGCGGTACCCGTCTTGCCGCCGGCCCGGTAGCCGTTGGCGTAGGTGTTCATGCGGGTTCCCGAGCCGCTGAGCGCGTTCAGCCGCATCAAGGAGCGAACTTCGATACTGGTCTGCGGGGAGATGATCCGCGTGCCAAGCTCAGCGGCCTCGGCCTCGGATCGCTTGAGCAGCGTCACCGGCAGCATGACGCCGTCATTGATGAAGCCCGCATAGGCCTGCGCCATGTGGAGCGGGCTGATCGACATACCGTGGCCGAACGAAGCGGTGGCTGCGACGATCTCGCTGAACTTCTCGGGCACCTTGGGAGTGCGCATTTCGGGCAGCTCGAACGGCACGCCCTTGTCGAAGCCAAGCTTGCTCAGGAAGGCCCGGAAGTCATCCTTGCCCAGCGCCTGCATGATCTTGATGGTGCCGATGTTCGACGAGTACTTGTAGACCTCGGGCACCGACAGCACGCGATGCTTGCCGTGGAAATCGTCGATGGTGAAGCGGCCGAAGCGAACGCCGAACCGGGCATCGAACTGGTCGGTCATCCTGACCTTGCCGGAATCGAGGGCACCAGCCAGCGTCACCGTCTTCATCGTCGAGCCGAGCTCGTAGATGCCCGAGGTGATGCGGTTGAAGCGCTGGTTCTTGAGCCCGCGATACTCGGCATTGATCGAACCCGGGTCGTTGGGGTCGTAGTCCGGCAGCGACACCAGGCCGACCACTTCGCCGGTCCTCACATCGACCGTGACCGCTGACGCTGCGATGGCCTGGTAGCGGATCAGCGAGTCGGCAAGCTGCTCGTACATGGCGTGCTGGACGCGCAGGTCGAGCGACAGGGTCACCGGGGTCAGGGCCTGGTCGCGGGCAATCCCGAGTTCCTGCAGCAGGGCGAGATCATCGTCGTCCATGTGCTTTTCGATGCCCATGGTGCCCTGATTATCAATATTGACGCCGCCCAGGATGTGCGAGGCCTCTCGACCGGACGGATAGAAGCGCTTGGACTCGGTGACGAACTCGATACCCGGGATACCAAGCTGGAAGATCCGCTCCTCGATTGCCGGGGTCAGCTCGCGCTTGATCCAGACGAAGCCCTTGTCGCCGGTCAGCTTGTTGCGCAGCCACGCCTCGTCGAGCTCGGGAAGCACCGTGCGAAGCTTGGTGACGGCCTCCTCGATATCGACGATGCGCCGCGGCTCGGCAAACAGCGATGGCACGCGGATATCCACTGCCATCTCGAGGCCGTTGCGATCAAGCAGCGTCGGTCGCGTGGCGGTGATGACGTCGCGGGCCACGCCTTCGATGGTTGCATCGTTGACCGTGGTGCCCAGCTGGATCAGCCGGCCGGCGACCGCACCAAACACCAGCAGCAGCGCCACGATCACCCAGCGGATGCGGGCCTTGGTGAGGTTGCCGCGAGAGACGCGGCCACCATCGAGCAGGATCGAGGCTTCGGAGATCAGCGCCATCTAGTTGGCCTCGATCAGTTGCTGGATCGGGTCGATGCCCGCATCGAGCGAGTTGAGGAGATCGTCGAGCGCCGCCGTATCCGGGGCGGCCGGGCGCATCGGAAGCGAGCCCATCAGGCCGAACTGCTCCTGCTTGATGGGCACGAGGTTCAGCGCGGCCTGGTGGCGCGCGACGATCGGAGCCACGTGGGCGGGCTGATTGAGATAGGACCAGTCGGCCCGCAGCAGGCTCAGTTCACCCTTCTGGCGGTCGATCTTGCGCTCGATCGCCGCCTTGTCGCTGGCGATGTCCTCGACCGAGTACTTGAGCGCATAGACGCCGACGAGTCCGGCGATGCTGGTGAACACCATGATGGCGTTGATGGTCTTGATCATGCGGCACCCCGAACCCGCGGCACGCCGAGGCCCTCGTAGTTGGTCGCCCGCGCCGGAACCGCGGTGCGAACTGCAGAGCGAATGGTCGAAGAACGCGAGCGTGGATTGCGCGCCACCTCCTCGGCCGAGGGCTTTCGCGCCTTCCGCACCGGTTCCCAGCGCAGCGGCTCGGTCTTCAGTTGCGGTAGGTGCCGCGATTGGGTCGGAGCGCCCTTCTCCGGATCGAAGAAACGCTTGACGATGCGGTCCTCGAGCGAATGGAAGGTGACGACGACGAGGCGCCCGCCCTCAGCCAGCAGCCGCTCGGCGGCAAACAGTCCCTCGACCAACTGGTCGAGTTCGCCATTCACCGCGATGCGGAGAGCCTGGAAGCTGCGGGTAGCCGGGTGCGCGTCGCCAGGCTTGCGGCCAATAGAGCGCTCGATGAAGCGGGCCAGCTCGGTGGTGCTCTGGAACGGGCGCGTCGCCCGGGCAGCGGCGATGCCGTGGGCGATCCGGCGCGACTTCCGTTCTTCGCCGAAAAGGTACAGCAGGTCGGCCAGATCGGCCTCATCGAGGGTGTTGACGAGGTCGGCGGCCGACACGCCTTCGGGCGTCATCCGCATGTCCAGGGGGCCGTCGTTCATGAACGAGAAGCCGCGGTCAGCCTGATCGATCTGCATCGACGAGACGCCGATATCGAGAACCACCCCGTCGACCGGGGCCTCGGCCAGCCGATCGAGGTCGGAGAAGGTGCCAGACGAAAAGGCGAAGCGGTCAGGAAACTCGGCGCGCAGGCGATCTGCATGGGGCAAGACGCTGGGATCGCGATCGATGGCTATGACCGAGGCGCCAGCTGCGAGGATGGCGCGAGAATAGCCCCCGGCGCCGAAGGTACCGTCGAGGATACGGGCACCGGGAAGCGGCGCGAGGGCATCAAGCACTTCGGCCAGCAGGACCGGCACATGCGGCCCCGGCTGATCGCTGGCTTCCGGCTTGCCCATCGTCGTCCAACACTCCAGCCGGATCTCCGGCGCACCAACACTCCCGACCAGGGAGCATTGGCGCACATTGATCCGGGGAGGTTAAGGTTCCATTGAGGTTACGGGATCCTCACGACCGCCGAGCCGATCTTGCGGCCGGTCTCGACGAGGGCGTGGGCTGCTGCGATCTCGCCGAGCTCGTATTCACGATCGACGACGATCCTTACGCGGCCGGCCACAACCCAGCCGACAAGCTGCTGCAAGTCCCTGCCCTTCTCGGCAGGTGGCCTGAGACCGGTGGCCGAAAAGCGTGCACGACGGCCCGATTTGCGTAGCATGGCCAGTGACAAGGACGGCACGGTCGTGAGGTAGATACCGTTGGGCTTCAGCGCCCCGCTGCAGCGGCCGAAGCTGCTTGTCCCGAAAGCGTCGAAGATGATGTCGTAGATCGAACGCGCTGCGGTAAAATCCTCGGCCGTGTAGTCGATCACCCGATCCGCCCCGAGCGACCGGACAAGCTCGAGGTTGCGGGTACTGGCGACGCCAGTGACGATTGCGCCCATCGCCTTGGCGACCTGTATCGCGGTGCTGCCGACACTGCCGGACGCGCCGTTGACGAGCACGTGCTGCCCAGGGGCCAGCAGGCCGGTGTCGCGAAGAAACGGCAGCGCCGTCAGGCCGCCATCGCTGAGGCCGGCTGCTTCACCGAAACCAATCGACCCCGGTAGGCGTACGACCGCTGCCGCGGCGTCCACCACCACGAACTGCGCGTACGCACCGAAGGCCGAGCCAGCGACCCGGTCGCCCACCGAGAAACCTGCAACATCGGCGGCGACCTCGGCCACCACACCGGCGAAGGCATCGCCGAGGATCGGCAACCGTGGTTTGAAGAGTCCCGAAAAGAGCCGGGCAATCCAGGGCTTGCCCGAACGAAACGCCACATCGGAGGGCGTAGCGACGGCGGCATGAGTGCGAACAAGAATCTGCCCTGGTCCCGGCTTGGGTGTGGCCACCTCGCGGACCGTCAGCACCTCAGGCGGGCCGTAGCGTTCGACGACTGCAGCGAGCATCACTCTATCTCCCCCCGATACTGGAACACCTGCTCGAGCGGCGCACCGAAGGCGCGTGCGACCCGGAAGGCGACTTCGAGCGAAGGTGAGTAGCGCCCCTGCTCCATCGCCACGATGGTCTGCCGTGTGACGCCGACCTTCTCGGCCAGCGCCGCCTGGGTTATTTCGCCGGCGTGGAAGCGCAGCGTACGGATGGTGTTTTCGATCTTCGCCGAGCCCTTGCCCATGGCCTCAGCCGATCCGGTAGTAGACGAGACGCGACACCGGATCGATCAGTCCGCCGATCATGAGCGCGGCAAACAGCACGTATGCCGCTACATCCGGCCCCTGCCCCATGGCGAGCGCCACGATCACCGCCAGCCCCCCGATCGAGACGGCGAAGTAGCCGTTGCGCATGCTCTTGTCGGAAATCGCGCGATCCCGCTCATCGGCACGCTCGTCCTTGAGTTCGTCACGCTGCGCGATACTCACCACGATGGTGGCGAGGACCATCAGGACGATGTTGATGATGATGTTGAGCCCGATCGCGTAAAGTAACCGCCAGGCTACGCTTTCAAGGTCCAGGGCCGGCACGGCCACGGCCTGCCAGCCAACCCACGCCGCCACTCCGACGCCGCACAGGATCATCACCGAAGCATTGAGTTCCTTGTAGGTCATCCGACCCTCCATCATTCGATGCAGAGCAGATAGGCCCAACGCGGTGTTATGTCAATTTTTTCATACACGCAGTCTTAAAAAACATTCTCGGTGTATGAATCATCCGACGCGGGGAAAGGTGCCAGTTGACCTGTAAGCCGGGTTCTGTAGGGCCCTCGCGTCTCACGACGGGAGGACGTGGTGACCATTCATCTTTGACCGGCATTGCTGCCGGCCTTATGCAACCAACCCGGATGACAGGCCTCGAAAACCGGCTGGGTTTCCCCGCGTCATCCCTATTTGGTCTTGCTCCCGGTGGGGTTTGCCGTGCCGTCCCTGTCGCCAGGTCCGCGGTGCGCTCTTACCGCACCCTTTCATCCTTGCCGGCCCGAAGACCGGCGGTTTGCTTTCTGTGGCACTTTCCCTGGGGTCGCCCCCGGCGGCCGTTAGCCGTCACCGTATTTCGATGGAGCCCGGACTTTCCTCTCCCACGGAAACAGGAGCGGTCACCCGGTCAACTGGCGAGGCGCATATGGCGGAGGCGGCAGTGGCCCGTCAAGCACTTGCGGGAAGCTGGCGCGGCGCGGACAGCTTCATGATGCGGCTGTAGGCATCGTTGATCGCCGCCATGCGGGCGGTGGCGATATCGATCATCTCCTCGGGCACGCCCTTGGCGATGAGACGATCCGGGTGATGCTCGGCGACGAGCAGGCGATAGACCCGCCGCACTTCGTCGCGCTCGGCCATTGGGTCTAGCCCGAGCACCACGTAGGGGTCGGCGCCGCGGTCGAACAGGATGTGCTGATGCGTCAACTGCTCGAAGCGGGCCTCGTCGAACCCGAATATGTCGCTGACAATATGGAGGAAATCGAGTTCGGCCTCGTGGATAATGCCATCGGCCGAGGCGATATAGAAGAGGCCGTCAAGTACATGCTCCAGCGTCTCAGGGCTGTCGATGAAGAAGCGCCGGACTTTTCTGGCATAGGCCTCGTAGCCGGCGACATCCTGCTGCGCGAGCTTGAAGATGCGATCGACCTGCTGCTCGATCTCGGCCGGAATCTCGACGGTCTTCTGGAAGGCGCGCAGTTCGGAGGCCGTCACCACACCATCCGAAACGGCCATCTTGGCGGACAGCGCAATAATGGCCAGCGTGAAAGCCGCATCCCGGCCGCCGGGCAGCCAGTTGTCGGGGTCGAGCGCGTTTGCGAGCGAACCGGCGAGGCCGGTGCGCTCGGAGAACGAGCCAACAAAGGCGGTTAGCCGCAGCCATACCGACGACATCAAACCCTCCGACCTGGGCGCACAATACCCATCGAACGGGAAATGGAAAGCTTTGAGGCATGCGGCGGATTGCACGGATCCGGCCCCGGATAGTGCCACGGCCGCCTCGAGGGCGGCCGGAGCGAAGGTTAGAACAGGAAGAAGTCGTTGAGCGGGCGGCGTGGCCTGCTCGGCCCCTCGTTGAAGACAAAATCGCTGTCGTCCGCGGCACTCTGCTGGTCGACGTCATCGGCGAGCAGGCCCTGGCGGGCGAGGTAGTCGGCCAGCGAACCGGAATCCCACTCCTCCAGCTGGTCGCCGGTGACGACCGTCTCGTCGTCCGCGAAGGCCTGGTCGCCATCGCTGAGCGGGAACGGCTCGAGCGGCGCGGTCGGCTGGCTCAGGTTGGCCTGGCGGTCCACAAGCTCGGTCTCGTCGATGATCAGCGGCTGCGTCGACGGCGTGGCGGGCACGCTGGCGACGACCGGAGCCTTGGCGACCGGGCGAGCGTTGCGGGGCAGCGGCACCGGCGGGGTTTCCTGCACCGGGTCGATGGCAGCGACCTCGACCGGCTTGGTGAGCGTGACGGGCGCCGCGGGCTTGACAGCCGGGGCGCTGTCCGCGTCGGAGATATAGGCCGGGAGCTTCTTGCCCTTCTCGAGGTAAGTCTCGACGGCGTCGTCGGTTTTCGCTGCCGGCGCGGCGACGCTGGCGGTTTCGACGGGGTCGATCTTCAGCTCTGGCCGGACCGCGGGCACGACCGGCTTCACCTGTGCGGTGTCCGAAGTGACGGCGAGGTTGGCGCCAGGCGCATCGTCCTTGCCGAACAAGAGATCCGCCGAGGGGACGGCGAGGATGACGAAGAGCCCGGTCCAGGCCAGTGCGCCCTTTACCTTGCTATCGAATTTCATAGGCTGCTGTCCTTACTCGAAAGCCCGTGCGACCCAGCCGGACCTGATAGTGTCAACGTGGCCATTTTGTGAATGCCCCCGAATGGCCGAGGCTTAGATTGAGCCTTCGCACATGAACGGACGCTGAACCGTTTATGAACAGTGTCTGTATGCGCTAAGCCCTTGAATCCGGACGATAACCTAGCAGACGCGCCAGTGCGAGCACCAGGTTCGAGCGGTTCAGGGTGTAGAAGTGGAACTCTGTAATCCCGTTATCGACCAGTTCCAACACCTGCTCGGCGGCGACCGCCGATGCAACCAGCGCATGGGTCTCCGGATCCTCCTCGAGCCCCATGAAGCGCTCTTCCAGCCACGCGGGGATAGATGCACCACAGCGGGCGGCGAAACCCGAAATCTGCTTGAACGAGTGGATCGGCTGGATGCCCGGGACGATCGGCGCAGTGATGCCGGCGGCACGGGCGCGGTCGATCAGTCGGAAATAGTCGTCGTTGTTGAAGTACATCTGGGTAACCGCGCGGGTAGCCCCGGCATCCAGCTTGCGCTTCAGGTTGTCGATATCCGCCGCCCAGTTCGGGCTTTGCGGGTGCTTTTCGGGATAGGCGGCGACCGAGATGTCGAAGTCGCCGATTCGGCGCAGGCCGGCGACGAGGTCCGCGGCATTCTGGTAGCCTTGGGGATGGGGCGTGAATGGCTGGCCGATGCCCTCGGCCGGATCACCGCGCAGCGCCACGATGCGCGACACGCCCGCCGCCTGGTAGCCCCGAACGACTGCGTCGACCTCATCGCGAGTAGCGCCAACGCAGGTGAGGTGTGCCGCCGCATCGATGCCGGTCTGCGCCTTCACTTCCTTGACCATGCGCAGCGTCCGCTCCCGGGTGGAGCCGCCGGCGCCATAGGTGACGGAGACGAAGCGCGGGTGAAGCGGGGCAAGCTTGCCGATCGACTCCCAGAAGCGCTCTTCCATCGCATCGGTCTTGGGCGGAAAAAACTCGAACGAGACGAGGAAATCCGGCCGCTCGCCGGCGGCCTTGCGGCTGGGGCGGTTGGCGGTGTCGATGGTCATGGCAGTCGGTCCCCGTGCTCGTCGGTCAGGCGCCAGAGGCAGACGGTCAGTCCCTCGGCGGCATTGGTGGGCGGAAGGCTGGTGAAGCTGGCGACGTCGAGCCGCGCGGCGCGAGCCCAGGCAGTCATCTGCGCTTCGGCGAGGCCCAGGCGGCGATGGGCGTGGTGAGAGCGCAGGAACTCGAGCCCGTGCGGCGCAAAATCGACGATCAGCATTTCGCCGCCCGGCTGCAGGGCGCGGCGCGCCTGCAGCAGCACGCGACCGGGATCGTCGAAATAGTGCAGCACCTGGTGAATGACGATGATGTCGGCCCTCCCGGTGGCACCATCGAGGTCGGAAATGTCGCCAAGCCGAACCTGCGCGTGATTGACCGCGCTGGCGGCGAGCTTGGCACGCGCGACGGTGATCATTTCGCGGCTCGCATCGATGCCGATGCCGCGCCGATAGTGGCTGCTCAGCATCTCGAGCATGCGACCGGTGCCGGTGCCCAGGTCGACGAGCAGATCGACGACGCGATGCCCCACCGTGGCGAGAATGGCCGCCTCGACGGCTTCTTCCGAGACATGCAGCGAGCGGAGCAGGTCCCAGCTATCGGCGACCTTGGCGAAATACGCTGCAGCCTGGGTCTGCTGGCTGGAGCGGACGGTTTCGAGTCGGAGCCGGTCGCGGATGCGGTCCGGATCATCATCGGACAGCCGGCCGACCAGCCAGCGGGCGAGATCGCCCCCTGCCCCCTGGTCGGCGAGCCGGTAGTAGGCCCAGGCGCCTTCGGCGTTGCGGTCGACGAGCCCGGCATCGGCCAGCAGCTTGAGGTGGCGCGAAACGCGCGGCTGGCTCTGCCCGAGAATTTCGGTGAGGTCCTTCACCGACTGCTCGCCGTCTGCAAGCAGTGCGAGAAGGCGCAGCCGGGTGGTTTCCCCGGCGGCGCGCAGCACCTCGACCAGATCGACGATATCGTTCAAAGCTGCCTCACGAGATATAAAGATATCTTTATATGCGTCGCGAAGCGCGGTCTAGAGGCAAGGACGAAATGCCCTAACGATCCCGTGGCAGATGCGGCAACAGTTTGCCAAGGGTGATGGGGAAATCGCGAATGCGCACCCCGGTAGCGTTGTAGACCGCGTTGGCAACCGAGCCACCGGTTCCTCCTGCTCCGAGTTCACCAATGCCCTTGACGCCGAGGTGGTTGGCGCGCTCGTCGAAATCGTCGAGCATGATCGCATCGATCGCCGGAATGTCGGCATGGGTGGGGATGAGGTACTCGGCGAAATCGCCGTTCACCCAACTGCCGAAGCGAGGGTCGACGGCGGCTTCCTCGTGCAATGCGGCGCCGACGCCCCAGATCATGCCGCCGATCAGCTGCGACCGCGCGGTCTTGCGGTTGAGGATGCGGCCGGCCGCAAACACACCGAGCATGCGGCGCAGCCGGACCTCGCCGGTGTCGATATCGACGCCAACTTCAGCGAACGAGGCGCCATAAGTGTACTGCGAAAACGTCTGGTAGTTGGGGTCTTCGGAGCCCGCCAGCTGGCGGCCGATGGCTTCGAGGCCGTCGGGGAAGTGGCGCCGGACTTCGGCGAAGATGTCGTTGTAGGTGGTTCCAGCGGCCGCACGAATACGCTCCAGCAGCGTGCTGCAAGCGCGATCGACCGAGACTGTGGTGTTGGCAGCGCCCCAGGAGCCGCCGGCACCGTTTCCCTTTGGATGGTTGGAGTTGGCCAGTTCGACCCGCACCACGCTCATCGGCACGCCGAGCACTTCGGCGACCACCTGCGCGACGATGGTGTAGGTGCCCGTGCCGATATCGGTCATGTCCGAGCGCACCAGTACCCAGCCTTCGGGATCGATGCGCACCAGCGCCTCGGCGGAGGTCTGGAAGTGGCCGCGCATCGACGAGGCGACACCGTAGCCGATCATCCAGCGCCCGTCGCGGCGGGTGGCGGTCCGCGGACGCTCGCTCCAGCCGAACTGCTCGGCGCCCTCGCGCAGGCAATCGACGAGGCGGCGGCCGCTGAGCGGCAGTTCCTTGTCGGGGTCGTAGTCGGTGTCGTTGCGGATACGCAGTTCGACCGGATCGACGCCGAGCTGCTCAGCCAGTTCGTCCACGGCCGATTCGAACACCATCAGCCCGGCCAGTTCGCCGGGACCGCGCACCGGCTCGGCGGCTTTCATGTCGAGGGTCTGGTGCAGCTGGCGCGTCAGCAGGTTCGGCGTGGCGTAGAGAGCGCGGCCGACGGAAGAGACCGCCTCGTCCCATGCTTCGCTCGGCGATATCTGGATCGCCGCATCGTGGCCGACGGCTGTGAGCTGCCCCTCGGGCGTAGCTGCCAGCCGCACCCGACTGATCGAGGCCGGCCGGTGTCCGACGAGCGTGAAGATCTGCCGGCGGGTGAAGGCGACCTTGACCGGCTGGTTGAGATGCATGGTCGCGAGCGACGCAAGCACCGCCTCGGCGTGCAGCACGATCTTGGAGCCGAAGCCGCCGCCGACATAGGCGCTGTCGATGGTGATCTGGTTGCGGTCCAGCTTAACCGTTGCAGCGAGGCCGGAGATCAACTGGTTGAGCATCTGCGCCGTGAGGAACAGCGTCAGGTGCCCGTCGCGCCAGTCGGCGAGGCAGGCGTTCGGCTCCATCGGCTGGCCGAAATGGTAGGGTGTCGAGTACAGCTGATCGACGCTGTTGACCGCCTCAGCCATGATTGCATCGACGTCGCCGATGCGGGTCTCGCTCTTCCATTGCGCCGTCTTGGCCGGGGTGGCGAGCACGTAGCGTCCGGGCTCGGCCTCATACTCGACCTCGACCAGCCCGGCCGCGTGGCGGGCGATCTCGAAACTGTCGGCAATGACGAAGGCGACCGGCATGCCGTAGTAGTCGATGCGGTCCGACACGAACTCGGGCCTGGCCCGGTCCATCATGTCGCCCTCCGGGCCCTCCGGCGACCCCTGGTCGGGCGCGTTGTGGTAGGTCCAGACGAGATGGACGCCGGTTACCCGTTCGGCGGCCGAGGCATCGATGCGGGCGATGCGGCCGTAGCCGATGCCGGCCCCGACGATGTGGCCGTAGAGCGCCTGCCCCGGCTCCTGTCGCTCAAGGGAGTAGTGGGCGCGGCCGGTGACCTTGACCGGGCCGTCGGTGCGGCTGATGCCTTCGCCGATCATTGGACCGTCTCCAGCGCAGCCGCCAGCATGCGGCTGACCAGGGGCAGCTTGTAGGCCGTTTCGGTACAGGACTTTGCGCCGGCCAGCACGATATCGGCGATGGCGTCGGGATCGCGGGGGCCACGCTCGGCCGCCTCGACGCGCCAGGGCTTGAGCGCCAGGCCGCCGAAGGCGAGACGCTCGACGACGACTTCGCCGTGCTCGACCGTGGCGACCAGCGCCATGCTGACATTGGCGAAGGCATAGGAGGCGCGGTCGCGGACCTTGCGGTAAATCTGGGTGCCGGCGAGAGGCGACGGCAGGACGATGCCCGTGATCAGTTCGCCCGGTTGCAGCGCGGTTTCGAGGTGGGGGGTGTCACCGGGCAGCAGGTGGAAATCGGCGATAGCGATCGACCGCTTCGCACCCGCGCTTTCGATCTCGACGACGGCATCGAGGGCGCGGAGCGCCACGCACATGTCGGAGGGATGGGTGGCGATGCAGGCATCGCTGGCACCCAGCACCGCGAAATTGTGGCCGACGCCGCCGATGGCCGAGCAGCCTGAACCCGGCCGGCGCTTATTGCAGGCCATGTCGGTGTTGTAGAAATACGGGCAGCGGGTGCGCTGCATCAGGTTGCCGGAAACGCTGGCCTTGTTTCGCAACTGGCCGGAGGCTCCCGAGACGAGAGCACGGGTCAGCACCGGATAGTGCTGGCGAACGCGAGGGTGCGCTGCGAGGTCGGCATTGCGGACCAGCGCGCCGATGCGGAGGCCGCCTTCCGGCGTATCCTCGATCCGGTCGAGCCCGATGCGGTTGATGTCGACGATGTGCGCCGGTCCCTCGATGCCCAGTTTCATCAGATCGAGCAGGTTTGTGCCGCCCGCGATGATCCGCGCGCCGGGCCGCGCCGCTGCTTCGATGGCTTCGGCGGGCGTTGCCGGCCGCTCGTAGCTGAAGGGCTTCATGGCTTTGCCCCGGCATAGTCGCGGATGGCGGCGATGATGTTGGGATAGGCGGCGCAGCGGCAGAGGTTGCCGGACATGCGCTCGCGGATTTCCTCGTCGCTGAGCGGGACGGGCCCCTCAAGCGAACCGGTGACATGGGAGGGCATGCCGGCCCTGATTTCTTCGATGACGGCCAGCGAAGAGAGGATCTGGCCCGGGGTGCAGTAGCCGCACTGGAAGCCATCGTGTTCGATGAACGCCGCCTGCATCGGGTGCAGTACCTCTGGCGTGCCGAGACCCTCGACCGTGGCGATCGAGTCGCCCTCGTGCATGACCGCAAGGGTGAGGCAGCTGTTGATCCGGCGGCCGTTCACCAGCACGGTGCAGGCGCCACACTGGCCCTGATCGCAGCCGATCTTGGTGCCTGTGAGGCCCAGATGCTCGCGCAGCGCCGTGGCGAGCGTGACGCGTGGGTCGAGTTCGAGAGTCAGCAACCCGCCATTGATGGTGAAGCTGACTCGAACCGGCTCGACGACAGCGCCGTCTGTATCCGTCATGGTGAAGCCCCTCGCCTCCCTGTCCCGAGGGCGACGCTACGACAGATACCGGGCAAAATCTACCAAGCCTAGTCGAGACTTGCGTAGGTTGCCTGCAGCCAGGCGATCAGCGCCGCGCGGTCGGAAAGCGTGCCATCGGGCGGTGCGGCGGCGCCCGGAAATCCGTGGCGCTGCAGGGCGGCGCCAAGCGCCAGCAGGCGATTGTTTGGGTTGAGGACGGCAAGGGTCCGGTCGGCGATTTCGGCCGCCAGGGTTTTCGACATCCGCTTTGCCATCTGCGCCTCCTCGTGCCGGGGTGCGGGTAGCACTGCCGGCCAGCGGCTCCAATGAAAAACGGCGGCCTTGCGGCCGCCGTGAGTTGGTTGGACAGACTTTGGAGTTCTCAGGCAGCGCCGGCGACGTCCTCGTTGGGCAGTCGACGGCGGAAGGCGTGGGTGCGCCAGAGCTCGAAGATGCCGACGGCCTCATCCTTGCTCAGGGCTTCGAAACGGCGGCGAACATTCTGCAGGTCGCCCTGGCTTGGGAGATCCCGCCACGGCATGGACGCGATCATCGCTTCGAACAGGTCCGGCTGGATGCCGAGCGCCCGCAGCGCCACGGTGATCGCCACGTAGTCCTGCATCGCCAGCCACTTGACGAAAACCTCGGGGCCGACGCGCAGAAGCATGGTGAGGGCGGCGGCGGTATGGTGGCCGTAGCCGAAGCGGGCGAAGCGGATCAGCGCGCGCTCATCGAGCTGCTTGCGATCCGACAGGGCCTTCACCTGGTTGTAGGCGACCTTCCAGTCCTGGCTGTTGAAACCGGCCCGGTTGCGCATGCGGTTGTAGACGACCGCCGAAACCTTGCCGACCGTGACCGGGTCGATCTTGGGATCGATGGCGGCGATGGTCTCCATCACCTTGTCGCCGACGATGTTGATCTGGCCGCCGAGGCTCTTCCAGTCGATATCCTCGCGACCGCGAAGATCCTTGGCGATCGCGGCATCGTTGGTGGCGCGCTCAACGAGGCGCTCCAGCGTCTGCTGGCCGAGTTCGGCATTGGCGTTGCGGACGAGGCGATGCACCGACGCAGTCTGACCGTGCTCGACGATCGCGTCACCCACCCGCTCGGTCACCTGCTGGCGGCCGGCAATGGCCACCCGATGGTCCTCGGACTGGTTCGAGACGATCTCGATCAGGTCGTCGTCGCTCAGCACGTTGGAGAATTCGAGCAGCGGCTGCGCTACCTCGAACTCGTCATTGGCGAGCTTCACAACAACGTTGCCCGGCGCGCGGTCGAGCGGGGCGAGGAGCTTGGCGACATGCGCGCGCGCCTCGGTTTCCACGAGCTCGGCCAGCTGGCAGAGCACCTCGTCGTACTGCGCGACCTGCTCGTCGTCGCAGCGGTCCGAAACGTAGGAATAAAGCTGTGCCATGTTGCGGAACAGCTGGTCCCGTTCGACGATGTTGGAATCCCCGTTCAGGACCCTGAACGTCGAGAAGGCTCGGGTAGTGCCCTCATCCATCTCAGTCATATCACTTCCCTTTCGGCTTCTGCCGCGTCGGAGCAGACTGGAGGGGAAGTCGAGTGCGTCCGCTGAAGTCTTGCGCCCGCTTTCGATTAAAATGCGAGGCAAACTGGAACGACCCGTTAGCTATCGGATCAGGGGTCCTTGCGGGCGCTTTCGGCGAGGGTGAGCTTCAGCCCGTCGAGTTCGTCTGACAGCAGGATCTGGCAACTGAGGCGCGAGGTCGGCTTCTTGTCGAGGGTCGAGTAGAGCAGGTCTTCCTCCTCCTCGCTCGGCGGCGGCAGGCGGTCGAACCAGGCCTCGTCGACATAGACATGGCAGGTGGCGCATGAACAGGCGCCACCGCATTCAGCCTTGATGTTAAGGCCCCAGTCTCGGATCACCTCCATGGTCCGCCAGCCATCGAGCCCTTCGAGCTCGTGTTCGGCGCCATCCTGATCGGTGACGAGTATCTTCATCAGACGACGCCGAGCTTCTTCTGCAGCTTCGTCGAGCTCGTCGTGTACTGGAATACCACGCGCTCACCGGGCGAGATGACTGCCTTGGCCGCCTGCGCCATCAGCGCGGCTTCGTGGAAGCCCGAGAGGATGAGCTTGAGCTTGCCCGGATAGTGGTTGATGTCGCCGATTGCGAAGATGCCCGGGATCGAGGACTGGAACTTCTCGGTGTCGACGGTGATCAGGTTGTCGTTGAGCTCGAGCCCCCAGTCGGCGACCGGACCAAGCTTCATGGTGAGCCCGAAGAAGGGCAGCAGGCGGGTCGCCGGCACGGAGAGATCGCCCGAATCCATGGTGAAGTGGACATGGTCGATCTGGCCGTCGGTGCCCTCGAGCTTGCCGATCTGGCCGAGGAGGAAATTGATCTTCCCCTCCATGACCAGCTCCTTCATCTTGTTCACCGAAGCCGGGGCCGCCTTGAAGGCGTCGCGGCGGTGGACAAGGGTCAGCGAGCGGACGATGGGCTGGAGATTGAGCGTCCAGTCGAGCGCGCTATCGCCGCCACCGACGATCACCACGTCCTGGTCGCGGAAATCGTCCATCTTGCGGACGGCATAGAAGACCGACTTGTTCTCGTACTGCTCGATGCCCTCTACCGGCGGGCGCTTGGGCTGGAACGAGCCACCGCCGGCCGCGATCACCACGACCTTGCAGAGGAACGTCTCGTCGGCGTCGGTGGTCAGGCGGAAGGTGCCGTCCGGCAGCTTCTCGAGCGTGTTGACCATGCGGTTGTAGTGGAACTCGGCCCCGAACGGCGCGATCTGCTGCAGCAGGTTGTCGGTGAGCCCCTGCCCCGTGACCATCGGGAACCCCGGAATGTCGTAGATCGGCTTTTCCGGGTAAAGCTCGGCGCACTGGCCGCCGGGGCGGTCGAGGATGTCGATCAGGTGGCATTTGATGTCGAGCAGCCCGAGCTCGAACACGGCGAACAGGCCCACGGGGCCGGCGCCGATGATGACCACGTCGGTGACGATTTCGTTCGACATTCACTTCTCGTTTGGCTGGAGGCCGATCCACGGCCCTCCGGTCTCATGATGTGCGCAGCCTGTCACGCTAGGCGCGGCGAATGGCCGGCTCCCGCACATCCGCGGAAGCGGCCGGAAGTTGTATAGTCAGGCGTTCTCTACGGCTCGGCGCAGGAACGGCCGAGTGCCGACCGGAATCTCCGTCAGCCCCACAGGCTGATAGAAGATATCGACCGTGGCCAATTTGCCATCGATCAAGGCCTTCTTCGTCGGCTCATGCTTGACCACGAAGGCCGTGATGCCGCAGCGGCGCATCAGCTGGATCTGGTCGTGCAGCACGTCGCCGACGGCTCGGACCTCGCCCTTGTAGCCGAGCCGCTCGACCAGCAGCCGGGCCGACGAATAGCCGCGACCGTCGGTGTAGGCCGGGAAGTTGATGGCGATCGAGCTGAAGCGATCGAGGTCGCCCTTGACCGCCATTACGTCGTCAGCAGGCGAGACCAGCAGGCCCACCGGATGCGGGTTGGCCAGCACGGCGTCGCGGTTCTCGACGAACACGGCCAATGGGATGTGCGTGTAGCTCACCGAGCCGGCGTCATCGCCTTCGGCCCAGGAATGGAACGGATCGGCGACGAACGCGCCGTCCTTGAAGAGGTTCAGTTCCTGGTTGGCCATGGGCTTGGCAATGGCTCCGTTGAAATCGAAGTGGATGCCGCACTCTTTCTTGTTCAGCCCACGCCAGCGGCCGGCGCGCGGGTCCTCGCCTTCGGCCACGATGCTCGTGCAGGGCGCGCAGCCGATAGACTTGTAGCCCTTGGCATAGAGCGGATGCTCCGGCAAGCCGTACTTCAGCTTGTAGCTGACGATGTCGGCGTCGGAAAAATAGGCGAGCGGATTGACCTTGATGCGGTCGTCGCTGGTCAGCTCGAAATGCGGGAGGACCCCCCGCTCGGCGGTCTGGTAGCGCTTGCGACCGGTGACCCACCCGCCAAAGCCCTTTACCGCCTCGTCGAGCGGTTCGGTCTTGCGGATGTGGCAGCAGGAATCCGGGTCAGTCTCCCATAGATCTCCGGTCGGATCGAAGCGGGCGATATCCTTCGCGTCCGGATGCAGGGCGACGACGTTGGTGAGGCCGAGTTGCCGCTTCAGCGTCTCGACATAGTCGAGGGTTTCCGGAAAGTGCTTGCCGGTTTCGAGGAAGTAGACCGGCAGGCTCTTGTCGACCTGCGCCACCATGTGGAGCAGCACGGAGGAATCGGCGCCGAACGACGAGACGATGGCAAGGTCGCCGGGCAGCAGGTGCTCGGTCGCCTGGCGAAGAACGGCCACGCCGTCCATCTCATCGAACATGCCGTTGAGCGACATGATGCCCAGCTCGCGCAGGGCATCGCGCTTGTGCGGGCGAAGGCCGGCGACGGCGAGGTCAAGCGTTGCCATAGAGCGCCTCCTTGAACGGTTCCTTGCCGATGCGGCGGAACGCGTCGATGAAGGGCTCGGAGGGGCTTTGGCGGCGGGCGATGTAGGCGTCGACCAGGCGCTCGATGGCGGCGGGCACGTCCTCGGCGATGAAACCGTGGCCGAGGATGTCGCCGATTGCGGCCTGCTCGGTGGCATCGCCTCCGACGGTGATCTGGTAAAGTTCGGTGCCCTTCTTCTCGACGCCGAGGATGCCGATATGGGCGACGTGGTGGTGGCCGCAGGCATTGATGCAGCCCGAAATCTTGATCTTCAGATCGCCGATCTCGGCCTGCCGCTCGGGCGAGCCGAACTTGCGGCTGATCTCCTGGGCCAGCGGGATGGAGCGGGCATTTGCCAGCGCGCAGAAATCGAGGCCCGGGCAGCAGATCATATCGGTGATCTGGCCGGCGTTACCTTCGGCGAGGCCATGCTCGACTAGCCTGGCGTAGACCGCCGGGAGGTCGGTGATCTTGACGTGCGGCAGCACCAGGTTCTGCTCATGCGTGACGCGCAGCTCGTCGTGCGAGTAGCGCTCGGCGAGGTCAGCGACGACATCGATCTGGGCGTCGGTCGCGTCACCGGGCGCGCCGCCGATCGGCTTCAGCGAGATGGTGACGGAAACGTAGCCCGGCTGGCGGTGGCCGTGCAGGTTGTGCTCCAGCCAGCGGCCATAGAGCGGGTTGAGGATCTTCTCGCGGGCCACATCGACCCTGGTCTCGTTGACCAACTCGTATGCGGGCTCGACGAAGTACTTGCCGATGCGGTCGAGCTCGTCCTGCGGCAGGTGCAGGACGCCGCCCTTCACCTGGGCGAACTCCTCGTCGACCTGCTGGCGGATCGAATCGATACCCTCCTCGTGGACGAGGATCTTGATGCGCGCCTTGTACTTGTTGTCGCGGCGCCCGTAGCGATTGTAGACGCGCAGGATGCTCTCGAGATAGGCGAGCAGGTGCTCGTGTGGGACGAAGCCCGAGATCATCTTGCCGATCATCGGGGTGCGGCCAAGACCGCCGCCGACCCAGACCTGCCAGCCGATTTCGCCCAGCGCGCTGGTGGTGGCCTGCAGCCCGATATCGTGGAAGCGGATGGCGGCGCGGTCCGTTGGCGAGCCCGTCATCGCAATCTTGAACTTGCGCGGCAGATAGCTGAACTCGGGGTGCAGGCTCGACCACTGGCGCAAGATCTCGGCGACCGGACGCGGGTCGATGATCTCGTCAGCCGTGGCGCCGGCGAACTGGTCGGTGGTTATATTGCGGATGCAGTTGCCCGAGGTCTGTATGGCGTGCATCTCGACCGAGGCCAGATCCTCGAGGATCTTCGGGATATCGCGCAGCTTCGGCCAGTTGAACTGGATGTTCTGCCGCGTGGTGAAGTGGCCATAGCCGCGATCATAGGTGCGGGCGATATGCGCCAGCATATGCATCTGCTTCGAATTCATCGTGCCGTAGGGCACGGCGATGCGCAGCATGTAGGCATGCAGCTGCAGGTAGAGGCCGTTCATCAGCCGCAACGGCCGGAACTGGTCCTCGTTGAGCTCGCCGGTGAGACGGCGCGCCACCTGGTCGGAAAACTGCGCCGTGCGTTCCTTCACGAACGCGGCGTCGAACTCGTCATATCGATACATGGCCGTCCTCGTCGAGATGCTGGCGGTCGAAGCGGGGAGCCGTCGGCCCCTCGGCGCGGATGCGTTCGCGGATGCGATCGGGGTAGATGGCGCCGTCGCTGAGCGTCACGGTTTCGATCTCCAGCGAAACCACCCGGAGAGTCTTCTTGGTTGCGGCAATTGCCGCGTCCCGAGCCTCGACCTCGTCGTTGTTGAAGACGCGGGCGTGCTGCAGCTCCTCCACCCAGCGGCCTTCGCGATCGAGATATACCGTCGCGCCGCTCATCAGCTCGTTGCCGGTGAGGATTTCCATCGTCATGCCACCTTGAATTCGTTGCGGGCGAGCCGGATGGCGTCGCTCCAGTCGCCGTGCGCGATCGCCTCGCCCACGAAAATGATTGCCGGACCGTCTTCGAGCTCCACCTGCCCCGAGGCCAGGTCGCCCAGCGAACCCCGGTAAAGGACGCGATCCTTGCGCCCTGCCTTGACCACCAGACCAACCGGGATGGTGGCAGCGGCGCCTTCGGCAATCAGCCTTGCCGACGTTTCGGCGGCAATCGACTTGCCCATGTAGAGCGCCAGCGTCAGCCCAGCCGAAGCCAGCGAAGCCCAGTGCTGCAGTTCCTCGGAATTGGCTCCATGGGCGGTGGCGAGAACGAAGCCCGTCGAGATCTTGCGCAGGGTAACCGGAGTTGCCGTGTCGGCGGCCGCCGCGAGCGCTGCCGTTACGCCGGGAACAATATGGAAGGCGACTCCGTGCTTGTTGAGTGCCTCGATTTCCTCGCCGGCGCGTCCGAACACCATCGGGTCACCGCTCTTGAGGCGCGCCACGCGCTTGCCGGCCTTGCCAAGGCGAACGATCAGCGCGTTGATTTCGGCCTGGGTGAAGGAGTGATGCCCCTTCTGCTTGCCCACCGAGATGCGTTCGGCGTCGCGCCTGCCCATTTCGACGACGGCAGCGGGGACCAGCGCGTCGTGGACGATCACGTCCGCCTCCTGCAGCAGCCGCTGGGCGCGCAGGGTGAGCAGGTCTTCCGACCCCGGGCCAGCGCCGATCAGCCAGACGACGCCCGCAGTCTCGCCGAGAGCAGCGTGCCGGGCCAGCACTGCTTCGGCCGCGGCAGTGCCCTGCCCGCGCAGCACCTCAACCTCGACTTCAGGCGAGGTCACCAGTTCCTCGTAGTAGCGGCGGGCGCGCGGCCCTGGCAGCAATGCGCCAACCTTGTCGCGCATCGACCCCGCCAGCCGGGCGAGTGCGCCGAGATTGGGCGAGATCACCTGCTCGATACGCGCCCGGATCAGCCGCGCCAGCACCGGCGCATCGCCCTCCGAGGACACGGCTATCGTGATGGGCGCCCGGTCGATGATCGAAGGGGTGTAGAAATCGCACTCGTGGGGTACGTCGACGACGTTGAGCGGCAGACCACGCGCCCGGGCCGCGGCCTTGGCGGCGTCGCCATCCGGTCCGTGGTCGGCAACAAAGACCAGTGCCGCGTTGTCGAGATCGGACGCCTCGAACGGCCGCGCCAGCACCGTGACCGGGAACCCGGAGAAGTCCACTTCGATGTGTCCGGACACTATGACGACCGTTGCAGTCGTCTTAACCGCCAACCGGACCTTGTTGAGGGCCTCGTCCCCACCGCCAACAATGACGATGCGCTTCCCCTCGACTTTGTAGCTGACAGGAAATGTTGTCAGTTCACCCATTGGCGGCCTTTCGGATGGCGCGATATGTACCCACATCCGCACAGTGGAACAAGCTATTGAAAATCAATAGCTTTAATGTTTCTCGTGGCTGGCGCGGATTAGAATTGCATTGAGCGGGAATAGCCGAGGCGGCGAAAAGAATCCACCGACTGCCCACGCCTTGGAATGACGAGCCAATGCATATCGCAAACCGGCTTGCCAAGGATGGTGAGGTTGCCATCGTCGTATCAGGTGCGGCACTCTTGCGCCGCCCCACCAACAAAACAGAACGAGGACAACGACTTGCACCGGACCAACTTGCTCAACCTGTTGGCCGTCGGGCTCATCGTCATTCCGGCGACAACGCAGGCGGAGGACTTTCCGCGTGCCGGATACGAGGGCGCTCCGAACGGGCTGGCTGCCCCCTTCGCTGGCAACTGGAGCCTCGGTTTTCCCGAACCGGAAGGCACCATCGTCTCGACGACCACCATCGACTGCGTTGAACCGGTGCGCATCGAGCGGACAGGAAATGCCAGCATAGCCTTCAAGACGCCCGGCATGCCGACGCCTGTGCCGTTCGAGCTCGATGAGTTCGAGGGTAGAACGACCTGGTTCCCGGCGGACAACTCACAGACCGTGGTCACCGTGTGGCTCACTGATGACAGTTTCCACTTCTACACCACCAGCATGGGCCGGGTAGATTGGACCAATCCCAGCCTGATGAAGCGCTGCGACGACTGACTCAGGCCTGGCGGCTCGGCACGTGCACGACGAGGCCGTCTATGGTGTCCTTCACCTTGATCTGGCAGCTCAAGCGCGAGTTCGGCTTTGGCTGCCAGGCGAAGTCCAGCATGTCTTCTTCCATCATCGAAGGACCGCCGACCACTTCGGTCCAGGCGTCGTCCACATAGACGTGGCAGGTCGCGCAAGTGCACGATCCACCACACTCTGCGATGATGCCGGGAATGCCGTTCATGACCGCTGTTTCCATGACGGTCGAGCCGAGTTCGGCCTCGGCTTCGTGCCGCGTGCCATTGGATTCGATGTAGGTGATGCGGGGCATGTCGGGTCTTTGCGTGAGGGATGGCCGGATATAGCGGCGGCATCCTCTCCCGGCAAGCGGGCCCTTAGGCGGTAAGCCCGTCCTGCTCGCTGGCCATGACGTAGGCATCGATGAAGCTGACGCATTCGGCCACCGCCATGGCGATATCCTCGACGCGCTCGGGATTGGGCAGCTGGCCGGAGCGCAGTTCGTCCTCCGCCTGCTTTGCCAGATCGCGCACGGCCCAGGCGCCGATGCCGGCAGCGGCGCTCTTGAGCGTATGGAGGTGTTCGAGCAGCATGGTGACCGAGGTGCTGTCCTCGAGGCGGCCCAGATAGACCTGCGACATGCGGGCGTAGAGGCGAAGGACCTCGTCCTGCAGGCCGGGATCGCCCATGGCCTGGCGACCGAGATGTTCCATGTCGATAGGACCGTGCGCGCGATGATTGCGCGGGGCGTCCTGCCCCGCGTCAAGCGCAGTACTCTTTGACATAGCTGCGACCCTGTTCCGCGTTTCGCCCGCTTCGGAGCGTTGAGGAAAGGGTAGCGAGCGGGCGTGAACAGCCGATTAAATTGAAGGGGATAAGGCAGTGCTTGCCCTTAACCCGCCACGGTCGGCCCGGCATATTAACCTTCCATTAAGAAAGCATTCGGTTTGCCTCAAATTGAATGTATGTTTGTTGCCTACCCAGCGTGCGGCGGGGTTAGGGTTGGCAGGTAGGTTGCGGGGCTTTTGAATCGCATTTTACCCAATTTGGAACGCTTCCGAATGCTCGGCGGTGGTCCAATGCACACTCTAAAGGCCCGCCGAGTGCCTATGCGAGAGTTGTAACGAGTATGGCCAAGAAGTCTTCCTCCCCCCAGAACGATCCCGCAACGCTGGCTTTCTCTGCGGTGGAGGACGCACTCAAGGACTCGGTCTTCGCCGGCCTCGACCAGCCGGCCGCCGCTGACGAACCCGCTGAACGCCCGGCCCCGTCCCTTGGTCCCAAGCCCGTGCAGCGCGACAACTCGCCGCGTACGGAGCGCCAGCGCACCGCCGACAAGTTCGCGGCGCAGACCGGCTCGGTGGCCAATGACGACCGGTTCCAATCGACCAAGATTCTCTACGGCCTGCAGCAGAAGCCCGCCGGCAACACCACCATGGTCGCCGCACTCGTCTCGCTGGGGTGGGTCGTGGCGATTGCGCTTGTCGGTGTGGTCCGCAACGGCTCCGACCTCGGCACGGCCGCGTTCTGGGGTTCGAACGATTTCATCGGCCTGCTGGCGCTCGCCGTCGTGCCGGTCATCGGCATCTTCGCTGTCGCCACGCTGATCCGCCGGGCGCAGGACCTGCGCAATGCCGCGGCCGCCGTCACGCAGGCGGCGATCCGTCTTGCCGAACCCGAGACCACCGCGTCCGAGAAGGTCGCGTCCGTCGGCCAGGCCGTGCGCCGCGAGGTGAACGCGCTCGGCGATGGCCTTGAGCGCGCCCTGTCGCGCGCCGGCGAACTCGAGGTGATGATCCATAACGAGGTCACCGCGCTCGAACGCACCTATTCCGACAACGAATCGCGCATGCGCGCCCTGATCCAGGAACTCGCCAGCCAGCGCGAGGCCGTGATCACCAACACAGAACGTGTTCGTGAAGCGATCACCGAGAGCCACACCGGCCTGGTGTTCGACCTCGACATGATCAGCCAGCGCATCGCGGGCACCATCGTCGAGTCGGGTGGCAATCTGACCAAGGCGCTCGAGACCGCCGGCAACTCGCTGAATGGCGCGTTCGGCGAGCGCACCGAGAGCTTCGTCTCGCTGATCGACCAGCGCACCAGCCACCTGCTCGTCGCCCTCGACGACTCCGCCTCGCGTCTCAACATCACGCTCGAAGATCGTGCCGGCACCATCTCCGGCGCCTTCGAGAATCGCACCGAGCAGCTCAGCGCAGTGATCGACCAGCGCCTCGAATCGCTGACCGAAGCCCTCGACAGCCGCACCGTCACCCTGTCGGACGCCATCGACAACCGCACCTCGTCGCTCGCCAAGCTGCTGAGCCAGGGCGGCATCACGCTACTCGACCAGTTGCGCGACCGCGGCCATGAAGTGTCGAGCGCCCTCGACATGATCGGCACCCGCATCGCGTCTGACATCACCGGCCGGGCCCGCGAAGCCGAGTCGCTGCTCTCGGGCCTCAGCCACCAGCTCGACGAGCAGGTGCAGATCCAGGTCAACTCGATGGAATCGCGCCTGCAGTCGGCGATGATCGAACTGTCCGGGGCCCTCGACGACACCACCGAACGCGCCCGCGTCACCCTGACCGGTGCCGGTTCGCAGAACCTCGCGCAGTTCGACGCCCGCCTCGACGAGATCGCCTCGGCCATCGATACCCGCCTTGCCGGCCTCGACGGCGTGATCGGCGACAAGGGCGACAAGCTGGTTTCGGCGCTTGACAAGCACAATGCGAGCTTCGCCGCCCGCGCCAACGTGCTGGAGATCGCCCTCGACGAAAAGAGCGAGCACTTCAACGAGATCGTGTCGCAGCGCACCCGCGAAATGACCGAGACGCTTGGCCAGCGCACCAAGCAGATCACCGAGACCATCGCTAACCGTAGCCGCGAAATCTCGGACTCGCTCGAAGGCCACACGCAGGTCATCGCCGACGCGCTCGACGGGCGGACCAGCCTGCTCAACGAGACGCTGCAGAACCGCAATGTCGACTTCTCCGAGACCCTGCTCGGCCGGGCCCGCGAGATCGACGATGCGCTCTCTGGCCGCACCCGCGAACTCGAACTGGCGCTGACCACCCGCACCAACGAGCTCGAGCAGGCCATCACCACCCGTACGGCCAGCCTCGGCCAGACCGTCAGCGCCAATGCCAACGAACTGGCGCAGATCATCGTCGCCCGCACCGGAGAGCTCAACCATACGCTCTCCAGCCGCGCCGCCGAAGTGGAAGCCGCTCTGATCTCGCGCACCTCGGCACTCGACGACGCGCTCACGCTGCGCACGGCGGAACTCGAAGGCACGCTCGGCACGCGGACTGCCGAACTCGATGGCGCGCTGACCAGCCGCGCCGCCGAACTGAACGGCACGCTGATCGCACGCACCGCCGAACTCGATAACGCGCTCAATTCCCGGACCGCACAGCTCGACGGCGCTATTTCCCGCCGGGCCGGCGAACTCGACCATACGCTCGGCCAGCACGTGACCGCCTTCGATCGCACGATCGCCGGTCACGCCCAGGCGCTGGATACGACTATCCTGACGCATGTGCAGGCGATCGACACTAGCCTCGCCAACCGCGCCGACCAGATCACCGGCGTGTTCTCCGGTCGGGCCGACCAGATCGACGGGATCCTGCAGCAGCGCACTGCGACGCTGAACGACGGCTTCGACGCCCGCGTCCAGAGCCTTGATGCCAACCTTCTGGCCCAGACCCGCACCCTGAACGAAGGCTTCGATGCCCGTGCGCAGCGGCTTGCCGCCGGTATCGACGCGCAGACCCGCGCGCTGAATGAAGGCCTCGATACCCGCGCCGACTTGCTCCACGGCGGGCTGGACAGCCGGACCGAGGCGTTCAACGAAGGCATCGACAGCCGTGTCGAAACGCTGAACCAGAACCTCGACCTGCGGGCGACTGCGCTCAGCGACAACCTCGACATCCGCGTCCAGGCGATCAACGCCAACTTCGACATGCGCGCCCAGGCGCTCGCCGAGAGCCTCGACCAGCGCACCCAGACGCTCGCCGGTACCGTCTCGGCCCGCTCGGCGGAACTCGCCGAAGCGCTCAACAACCGCACGCAGCAGCTCGCCGAAACCTTGGGCAGCCACACCGTCGGCATCGCCGCGGCTATCGGCGACCGCACCAGTGAACTCGCTCGCACCATCGACGCTCAGGGCACGGCGGCGCGCGACAAGATCGACACATCGCTGCGCAACGTCGCCGACTCGATGGGCGAACGCGCCGCACAGGTTGCGACCCTGATCGAGACCAAGGTCTCCGAGGTCAGCGAACAGCTTGGCCGCGGCGTGGATACGGCCATCCTGCGGATCGCCGATGCCGAAACCGGCGTAACGGACCGTATCGACCAGGCGTCCTCGACTGTCGGGGAAAGCGCTCGTGCCGCAGCCGACATCATCGAGACCGGCGTCAACTCGGCCCGCAAAGCCATCACCGACATGGTCGACCAGCGGCTGGGCACCCTGCCCGAGGCGATCACCGCCCGTGCGGACATCACTGCCGAACGGCTGGCGTCGCTGAACACCGCGATCAACACCGCGCTGGTGCAGTCGATGACCGACCTCGAGTCGGGCGCCGACCGCATCGAGGAGACGATTTCCCGCCGGATCGTCGCCGCTACGCAGGGCATTGCCGACGACGTGACGACGACCGCCGACCGCATGGACGTTGCCGTCCGCAACGCGCTCGAACAGATCAGCGTCGCCTCGCGCAATATCGACGACCTGATCTCGATCAAGGCCGTGGCTGCTGCCGACGCGATCGGCGGCAAGGTCGCCGAGATCAATCGGGTGGTGACGGAACGTACCGACGAGTTCTCGGACCTTGTCTCGGATCGCTCGTCGCAGTTGCAGATGGCCCTCGACAACCATGGCAACGTGCTCCAGCAGGCGCTGATCAACAACGCGGCGGCCGCCGAAGACCTGATGAGCCAGTCGACCTCGCGCATCCTCCCGGATGTTACGGCGGCGCTGGGCAAGCTCAACGACTCCAACATTCTACTGCAGAAGGTGCTCGACGCCTCGACGGCCAACCTCGCCAACCTCGAAAATTCGGTGGCCCAGCAGACCTCCACCTACTCTTCCACGGTGCGTGAAGCGATTTCCTCGACCGAGGAAGCCGGCCGCATGGTCACCACTCACGTGGGCGCCCTGCAGAACACAATCCAGTCGATGGTCACCGAGTTCGGCGCTATCCTGGGCAACCTCGGTGCGGAAGCGTCGTCGATCGACAAGGCTGCCGAGAACCTGAACTCGACCAGCAACTTCACCCTTGTCATGCTCGATGAGCGGCGCTCGGCGATGGACGAACTGGCCGGCAGCTTCGCCTCGCGTGCCGACGAGATCGATATGCGGATGCGCGGCTTTGCCCAGTCGATCGCCGACACCGTCAACGAGACCGAGGAGCGCCTCGGCGTTGCCCGCATGTCGATGGAGCAGCTGCTCGCCTCGACCACATCGAATGTCGCCGAGACCCTGGAGCAGACTTCAGGTTCGATCACCAGCGCCCTGAGCGATACGACCACTCAGCTGCAGAACGTGCTGACCTCGACCACCGACCAGGTCCAGTCTGCCCTCGCGGCGTCGACCGACCAGCTCGAAGGTGTGCTGAACACAACCAGCGAAAAAGTGCAGTTCTCGCTGTCCGCGACGACTGGCCAGCTCGAAGGCGTGCTGAACTCGACCACCGAGAAGGTGCAGATTGCCCTCGCGGCGACCACCAACCAGCTCGAGGATGTTCTGAACTCGACCACCAGCCGCGTCCAGGATGCCCTTGGCACCACGACCGAGCAGGTGCAGAGCGTGCTCAACCAGACCGCCGAGCAGGTCCAGTCAGCGCTGGTCTCCACCACGGGTCAGGTGCGCTCCGTGCTCAGCTCGACCACCGAGCAGATGCATGGTGCCCTCACCGCCTCCACGGGCGAGATGGAAGCCGCAATCACCGCGACGCAGGAACGCCTGCAGACGGCGCTGGGCAAGACCACCGAACAGATGGAAACCGTCCTCGGCAAGAGCACCAACCTGCTTGAGGAAGCGCTCGAATCGACCTCGCAGCGTGTGTCGACCCAGCTTGGCTCGTTCACCAGCACCGCCGGCAACGAGAGCCAGCGAGCGGCTGACGCCCTGCGCCAAACGCAGGCCACGATGATCCTCGAGATGCAGCAGGCCCTCGAAGCCGCAACGCAGCGCTTCAACGAGACTGCCGCAGCGATGCGCGAGACGGCCAAGGAAGTCGGTACCGAGCTCGAGGCTACCCGCTCCGAACTGGCGCGCGGCGTCATCGAACTGCCCGAAGAGACCAAGTCGAGCGCCGCGGCGATGCGCCGCGTCGTCGCCGAGCAGATCGAGGCCCTGGCTGAACTCAACGCCATCGTCCGGGCCCAGCCGCAGACACATGACCTCAGCGAACGTCGCCCGGCAGCGCCGACCCGACAGTCGATCGCTCGCGACGAGGCGCCCGTCTCGCGACCTGAGCCGGTTCGCCAGGCTGAACCCCGTCCAGAGCCGGTCCGTCCGGCACCGGTGGCACAGGCCGCTGCACCCGCGCCGCAGCCGGCTGCCCAGCCGCGCTACGTGCCGATGCCCGAGGTGCCCGTGGCGACCGCGCCGCGTCCGGCCGCACCGGCTGCCGCCCGCCCTGCCGAACAGAAGCCCGAAGGCGGCGGCTGGCTCCGGGACGTGCTCCGCAACGCCTCCGGCCCGGCAGCAGCGGCTCCCGCTCCCGCCCCGGCTGCCCCCGCTCCGGCTCCGGCGCCAGTTGCTCAGCCGCAGAATCTCTCGACCCTGACTGAGGAAATCGCCCGGTCGATGGACCAGGCAGCCCTCGCCGAAGCGTGGCAGCGCTACCAGTCGGGTGAGCAGAACGTGTTCTCGCGTCGCATCTACTCGCTCACCGGGCAGGCGACTTACGACGAAGTCCGCAAGCGCATCCAGCGCGACCCGGATTTCGCCAAGACCGCGACGACCTACATGAGCGAGTTCGAGCAGCTGCTGAAGCGCGCGGCGACGGGTGCAAGCCCGGTCGAGGAAACCCGCGAGTATCTGCTCAGCGACCGTGGCCGGGTCTACACGATGCTGGCCCACGCCAGTGGCCGCCTCGGCTGAACTGTACCGCTACTGAAATTAAGGCCCCGCCGGAAACCGCGGGGCTTTTTCTTTTTTGGGAGATCGACGCAGTGGCGATGAGAGCTGGCGCGCGTCAGGCCGGTCCGGACGCGCGCCTCGTCCCGCCCTCATCCCACAGCCTGCCAAGGGAAGCTAGACCAGCTTCGGTTCGCTGGTCTGCTTGGGGGCGTGCAGCAGGATCGAAACGAGGATCATCAGCGCACCCACCAGAGCGAATCCGGCGGCGACGAACCACGCCTTGGTCCCGATCAACCCGATCAACCAGCCGAAGCAGGCCAGAGTGATGACGTTCATCGACTGCTGCAACATGACGAAGAAGCCCTGGGCCTCGGCCGCGATGGCGTCGCTCGTCCAGTTGGTGATGAAGTGCATGCAGCCCATGTAGCCAAGCGCAAAGGTTACGGCGTGGAAGAACTGCAGCGGGATGAGGAGCCCGATGCCCGGTTCGAACGCCATCAGGACCCAGCGGATGACGGCACCGCCCGCCGACACGAGGATCAGCGTGCGGGCAGAAAAGCGGCGGGCGATTGGGCCGAAAGTGAACATCAGTGCGGCCTCGGCGATCGCGGCGACCGCCAGCAGCGGGCCGATGATATCGGCCGAGAAGCCCTGCTCTTTCCACAGCAGACCCTGGAAGGCGTTCTGCATGTTGTGGGTGGCGATGACCAGCGAGAAGCCGATCAACGGCAGCACGAAGAACGGCTGCATCGCATCGCGCAGCCGCCGTGCGGCTCCCGAATGTTGCTGCTGGGTTGCCGGGCCATCCGGCCCCCGGAAGCGCGGCAGCTGGAATGCGGCGACGGTGCGGAGCAGCGACAGGCCGACGAACATCGGCAGGAAGATGCCGCCGCCAAGCCAGTTGATGATGAAGCCGACGACGATCAGCATCACCATGTAGCCCACCGTGCCCCAGGCGCGAATCGGGCCGAATTGCGAGCCGCGACGGCGCGTCATCCGGATGGTCGCAGCATCCATCACCGGGCCGACGGCCGCCGCGGGCAGCGACAGCAGCGTCCAGACGATCAGGATGCCCCAGAACCCGGAGACGAAAAACAGCGCGAAGGGCAGCACGCCCGCAAGTACGCCACCAATGACGATCACGGTACGCCAGTCATTGGCGCGGTCTGCGATGCGACCGACCACGACATTGAGCACCAGCATGATCAGCACCGGCAAGGCGTTGAGAATGCCGATTTCGCCGGCGCTCAGCCCCTGCCCGGCAAACCAGATGCCGCCATAGACGGTGACGACGGCGCCGGACATGAACTGGATGAAATAGTAGAAAGTGGCCCGCAGTTCGGGAGACAAGAAGCCGCGGCGTTCCGCGACGAGGGTGGTCATTGTGGCCTCCAGGCCAGGCGTTAAGGCGCGGGTTCCGCGACGGCAATGGTTTGGGGATCGACAGGACGGGCGGTGGGTGGCTGGATGCGGAGCGAGATCCAGACCAGCAGCGCCCCAACCAGCGAATAGCCGCCAAGCACGACCCAGGCCCAGTGGCCGAGTGCACCATAGGCCCAGCCCATGCCGAGGAGGGCGATGACGGACATCGACTGCTGCACGACGTAGGAGAAGCCCTGCGCCTCCGCGGCAATGTGCTCGGACGTCCAGTTGGCGATGAAGTAGATCCCGCCCAGGTAGCCCATGGCAAAGGTGACGGCGTGGAGCAGTTGCAGCCCGAACAGCACCGGCAGCGGTGGCGCGAAGGTGAGCGCCGTCCAGCGGAAACAGGCGACCATGCAGGCGAAGATGATGATCTGGCGCGCCGAAATCTTGAGGTTGAGCTTCTTCCAGACGAACATCATGACCGCTTCGGCAGCTGCCATGGTGCCGATCAGCGGACCGATCAGCGCCTCGGGAACGCCCTGCTTGTGCCATTCGAGCGCAGCGAAGGCGCCGAATGCACCGTGGGTGGAATAGAGCACGCCGAGCCCGAGCAACGTCAGCACGAACCAGGGCTTAAGCACCTGCCGCAGCGCCGTGGCGCCCTGCTTGTGGGCCGTAGCCCCGACGACAGGCTCCGCCCGGAAGCGCGGCAGCTGAAACGCCAGGCCAGTGCGCAGGAGAGCCAGTGCGACAAATAGGGGCACGAACGCTGCGTCGCCGAGCGCTCCGATAATCGGCCCTGAGGCAATGCCGGTGAGCATGAAGCCGACCGTGCCCCAGGCTCGGACCGTGGCGAAGTTGGTGCCGCGGCGCTGCGTCATCCGCAGGGTGGCCGCGTCGGTGACCGGAACGAGCGCCTGCGCCGGCATGATGCAGAGGGTCCAGATCAGCAGGATGCCCCAGAAACCCGAGACGAAGAACAAGGCGATCGGGATCAGCCCGGCGAGCAGCGACAGAACGATAATGACGCCGCGCCAGTCGCTGGCCCGGTCGGCGATGCGTCCAACGATCTGGTTCACCGCCAGCATCAGCAGCACTGGAGCGGCGTTGATGATGCCGATCTCGTTGGGCGCGATGCCGCGCATGGTCAGCCAGACGCCGAAATAGACCGAGATGGCCCCGTTCGTTCCGAACACGCTGAAGTGGTAGATAGCAGCACGCAACTCGGGGGAGATGCGCGCGGCGACCGGCTGGGCCGACGACATAGCTGGATGTGCTCCGGGGGCGGGAGAATCCGCCCGGACGGGGCGGACAGTGCAGGCGCGCACGACAAAGATCAATCGGCCGAACGTTGCGAGTCCTGTGGGAAAAGCTACGCCGCAGCGGCGAGCCTGTGGCTGACCGGCACCAGGGTATCGAGGAAGATTTCGGCGCACGTCTCCCAGGTGAACGTGAGCGCGTGGGCGCGGGCAGCAGCGCGATCGAGGGTCAGTGCCTGGGTGACGGCTCGCGCCAGATCCTCATCCATCGCCGCGGCCGCAGGGTCCGTCAGGACGTCTCTGGGCCCGGTGACCGGGAAGGCGGCAACCGGTAGCCCCGAGGCAAGCGCCTCGATCATGACGTTGCCGAATGTGTCGGTCTTCGAGGGGAAGACGAAGACGTCGGCCGAGCGGTAGATGGCCGAGAGTTCGGCGCCGGTGCGCAGACCGAGGAACAGCGCCTCGGGGTAGCGCGCCTCCAGCTCGGCGCGTTGCGGCCCGTCGCCGACGACGATCTTTGTGCCGGGCACATCGAGCCTGAGGAACGCCTCGACGTTCTTTTCGACCGACACGCGACCGACATGGAGGAGGTGCGGGCCGGGCAAGCCGCTGAACCAAGTCTTCTCGCCGGGGGCGAAGCGGGCGTGATCGACGCCACGTGTCCAGGTGCGCAGGCCGGTAAAGGCACGCAGTTGCAACTCATCGCGCATCGACGCGGTGGGCACGAGCGTAGCCGCGGCCGCGCCATGGAACCAGCGAAGGAAGGCATAGGTCCACTCGGTCGGGATCGGCATCCGCGCCGCGACATACTCGGGAAAGCGCGTATGATAACTCGAGGTGAAGGCAAGGCCCTGCTCCAGGCAGATCAGCCGGGCGATGAGACCAAGCGGGCCTTCGGTGGCGATGTGAATATGATCGGGCGCCTGACGATCGACAAAGGCTGCGATTGTGGGTGGCGTGACGATCGAAAGGCGGATTTCGGGGTAGGTCGGAAGCGGAAAGGTCCAGAACCCTTCGGGTGTGAGGTAACTGACCTCGTGCCCTATCCGAACCAGTTCCCGGCCGACCGCTTCGAGACATCGCACGACACCGTTGGTCTGCGGCAGCCAGGCATCGGTAACGATCAGCACCTTGCTCATGGCGAGCTCCGTACGCGTCCACTGGTGGCGATTTACGAGAGTCCCATGTCAGGGGTGTGAAGGGTGTGGCAAAGCCCCCGCCGGCCTTGGGGCCTCGGGTTGACGGGCAGTGAAGCGGGCCGGCGAGGCTGGCGCCCCGACGCGGGTGGTCCGCAATGAGTATGAGGCTCGCGCCTCGCCGGCCGATCGGGGTTTTGGGCGTATGGTACCGCGACCCGGGAGCATCCCGTGCCGCATCGCGGAAAGCATGGGTGGCCTGGCAACCC
>CAIMLX010000080.1 GCA_903842455.1 uncultured Hyphomicrobiales bacterium
AAATCCGTCGATGACCACCCAGCCGCTCGTTCGCTACGGCGCTCGTAATGGCGCGCTGCCGAGCGGCTTGACACCTCAGTTACACCACGTCCCGGGACACGACCGAGATCGATCGTGGCGAGGCTTCGGCAGGTTGATGTGCTGAACTCGCCAGGCAAGACGGTTGCCGAGGCCGGCCGGGCGATAGGGGTAACGGAAGTAACCTACTACCGCTGGCGCAAGGAATATGGGCGTTTACCTCCGCTAATGGGATGGACCGGCTGCTTCCCCCGCGGCGCGGTCCTAGACTGCTCCGCATCAACCGGAGAAGCAGCCCATGGATACCACCGTTGCACCACTTGCCTCGATCGGCGTCGATATCGGCAAGGAAGTCTTCCACCTCGTTGGCTTCGGCACTGACGGCAAGATCGCATTCCGCCGTAAGATCAAGCGGCTGGCGCTGATCGAGACGTTCAAGAAGTTGCCACCGTGCGTCGTCGGGATGGAAGCCTGCCTGAGTGCGCACTTCGTCAGCCGTTCTCTGCGCAAGCTCGGCCATGAGCCACGCATCATTCCAGCTATCTATGTGAAGCCTTTCGTGAAGGGTCAGAAGAACGACTACAACGACGCCGAGGCGATCGCAGAAGCTGCCCTTCGCCCCAACTTGCGCACCGTGCGTGAGAAGAGCCAGGAGCAGCTCGACCTGCAGGCCTGCCACCGCGTGCGCTCCAGGCTGGTGTCGCGTCGGACGGCAACGATCAACCAGATCAGAGCCTTCCTTATCGAGCAGGGCATTGCCGTGCGAACTGGCGTGGCCGCGCTACGCAACTCGTTGTTCGACATCCTCAAGAACCGGGAGGACGAGATCTCGCCGCGTATGAGCGAGCTGATCGTCGGTCTCTACGAGGACTGGCTGTGGCTCGATGAACGCATCGAGACGATCACCAAGGAGATCGAAGATATCAGCCAGCGAGAGGGCAACTGCCTCCGGCTGATGAGCGTGCCGGGCGTTGGCCCGCTGATCTCCACAGCAGTTGTGGCCGCCATCGGTACAGGTGAAGCCTTCGATCGCGGACGGGACTTCGGCGCTTGGCTCGGGCTCGTCCCACGGCAATACAGCACCGGAGGACGATCAATCCTGGGTGGCATCTCGAAGCGGGGCAGCCGATACCTTCGAACGCTCTTCATCCAGGCCGCCAAGGTGTTGCTGATGCGGCCGCAGAACTGGCCGAAGTTCAGCTTCGGTCCGTGGCTCGCTGACGCGGCGCCAAGGATGCACCGCAACAAGCTGGCCGCCGCGCTCGCCAACAAGCTCGCCCGCATCGCCTGGAGCGTGCTGAGCACCGGCAAGGCCTTCGACACCCACAAGCTCGAGATCGAGGCGGTGTAGCCCTCGACCTCCACACTCGTTCGCGACTGAAGGAATGCATGGAACGGATCGATAGACGCGTCCTGAGCCTGGTGGCCCAAATGGCTGTTCAGCAGCCTGTCCGCTAATGAGGCCAAAGACGCGTGCGCATACCCATCGAGGCCACGGCCCACGTGCCGATCAAACAGGCCGGATACATATCAGCGACTTCCGCTTTCCACGCACGAACTCACTTGCGATCAGCAGCCGATCCATACATTCGGGCCAGCAGCAGTCTCCTGCGAAGGTCCGCTTCGCGCCGATATCGTTGGATTGGTCGGCGCTTTGTCTGCGTTCGCTGCTGTTGGCGGTCGGTGTCGTGGTCTACGAGACCGAGAGCGGCGAAGGCGGGACTGCCGGATTCCTGCTTGAAGGGCCGCCATCTGCCGCACACCCGACCACAGCAAAGCCAAGCGTGACAATGCAGGCGGAGCAGAGCACCTACCCGCTGGTCAAAGGTGGTTGGCAAACTCGCGTCGATCACCACTTGCAATGTTAAGTGAAATGGGCATTACTCAACACTCCTACTAAACATGCTGACGCTCTTGACGGCTTGTTCGGGGAGACGGGGGCGCCGAGGTGTCCCGATTGGAGGCGGGCCGAGGAGGGTTCCGCCACAGGGAGGAATGCAATGACCAAGACGTTGAGAGCCGCTTTTGCGGGCGTATCCTTATTGTCTGCGCTGACTGTTGTGCCGCTGGTTTCGGTCACCGCGGCGCAGGCCGAAGAACTGACCCTATGCTGGGCGGCATGGGATCCGGCGAATGCCCTTGTTGAGTTGAGCAAGGATTTCACCACCGAAAGCGGCATCGACATGAAGTTCGAGTTCGTGCCGTGGACCAACTATGCCGACCGCTTCCTCAACGAGCTCAACGCCAAGGGCCAGTTGTGCGACCTGATCATCGGCGACAGCCAGTGGATCGGTGGCTCGGCCGAAAATGGCCACTACATCAAGCTCAATGACTTCTTCGCCGCCGAAGGCATCACCATGGATGACTTCGTGCCGGCGACGGTGACGGGATACTCCGAGTGGCCCAAGGGCACACCGAACTACTGGGCGCTGCCTGCCATGGGCGACGTGGTTGGCTGGACCTACCGCAAGGACTGGTTCGAAAAGCCCGAGCTGCAGGCTGAGTTCAAAGAGAAGTACGGCTGGGATCTGGCCGCGCCGACCACCTTCGAGCAGCTCAAGCAGATCGCGGAATTCTTCCAGGGCCGTGAAGTGGACGGCAAGACCGTCTACGGTGCCTCGATCTACACCGAGCGCGGCTCGGAAGGCATCACCATGGGCGCCATGGATGTGCTCTACAGCTACGGCTTCAAGTACGACAATCCGGACAAGCCTTATGACATGAACGGCTTTGTGAACTCGGACGGCGCTGTGGCCGGCCTCGAGTTCTACAAGTCGCTCTATGACTGCTGCACCCCTCCGGGCGCTGCCAACTCCTACATGGGTGAAGGTGTCGATGCCTTCAAATCCGGACAGGTGGCAATGCACATGAACTTTGCCTTCACCTGGCCCGGGCTGCAGAAGGACGAAGCCGTGGGCGGCGACAAGATCGGCTACTTCGCCAACCCGGCCGGGCCGGGCGGCGACAAGTTCGCCCAGCTTGGTGGACAGGGTATCTCGGTGGTCGCCTATTCCAGCAAGCAGGAAGCCGCGCTCAAGTACATCAAGTGGTTCGCCAACCCTGCCGTGCAGGCCAAGTGGTGGTCGCTCGGTGGCTTCTCCTGCCTGAAGGCCGTGGTCGAAGACCCCGGCTTTGCGGCGACCCAGCCCTATGCGCAGACCTTCCTCGACTCGATGGCAATCGTGAAGGACTTCTGGGCCGAACCGGCCTATGCGTCGCTCCTCCAGGCGTCGCAGAAGCGTCTGCATGACTACGTCGTCGCCGGCAATGGCACGGCCAAGGAAGCCCTCGACGCCCTGGTCGCCGACTGGACCGAGACGTTCGAGGACGAAGGCAAGCTCTAGGGTCCTCCCCGCCTGGCCGCGCTCCGTGCACATTGGCACGGAGTGCGGTTCCTCTCCGCGCTTCTTGCAGGGTTTTCAGCGCCGTGACCGACTCCAAGACATCTCCGCTCGATCGCGCCGTCGAGGCTGTTGCCCGCTCGACGCACTCGAAGCTGGTCAAGCGGGTCACCGGCCTCTCGGATCGCATGGTCGCCTGGCTGTTCATCGGCCCCACGATGCTGCTCCTGCTCGCCATCAACATCTTCCCGCTGTTCTGGGCGATCGGGCTCAGCTTCACGAACTATCGCGCCAATCGGCCCAACGAGCCGGTCGAGGGCGTGGGCCTGCGCAACTACGAGCGCATCCTGACCGATCCGGACATCTGGATCGCCATGCAGACGACGGCCAACTTCGTTTTCTGGACCATCCTGCTGCAGACCGTGATCGGGTTTGGCCTCGCCTATCTGATCGACCGCAAGTTCCGCGGCCATGCCTTCTGGACCACCATCATTCTCGTACCGATGATGCTGTCGCCGGCCGTAGTCGGCAATTTCTGGCGCTTCCTCTACGAGCCGCAGATCGGGCTGTTCGCCTACGCCGTGAGCTTTGTCTCCGGCATCCCGCCCACCGAGATCGAGATGCTCTCCAATGTCGCCCTGGCGCCCTGGTCGATCATCATCGTCGACACCTGGATGTGGTCGCCTTATGTGATGCTGATCTGCCTGGCCGGGCTCCGATCGATCCCGGACTACATCTACGAGGCCGCCGAAGTCGATCGTGCCTCGCCCATCCGGCAGTTCCTCTCCATCACCCTGCCGATGGCGCTGCCCTTCATCATGCTGGCGATCCTCTTCCGCGGCATCGAGAACTTCAAAATGTTCGACATGGTCAACCTGCTGACCGGCGGCGGGCCCGGCTCGACAACCGAGGTGGCCTCGATCACGCTCAAGCGTGAGGCCTTCGAGAAATGGCGCACCGGCTATAGCTCGGCCTTTGCCATCATCCTGTTCGTGGCTGTGTTCGGCCTCGCCAACATCTACGTCAAGGCACTCAACCGGGTGAAGCAGAGATGAGCCTGACCACCGCCCACTCGGTCGTCGTGCCGTCGACGACCTCCAAGCGCATCGCCGCCGTGCTGATCATCGCCTACGCGCTGATTTCCATCGTGCCGCTGCTCTGGATCTTCGCGACCAGCTTCAAGACGCCACCGGACTCGATCGCCTATCCGCCCAAGATCCTGTTCCAACCCTCGACGGAGGGCTATTGCAACCTGTTCACCACGCGGACGCGCCAAACCGCTGAGTATATTGCCAGTCTGCCGCCGGCGACGTCGTTCTGCGACGAAGTCACGCGCAAGCGAAACATGGTCATCGCCGGGCCGTCCAACTTCCTGCCGCGCTTTGTCAATTCGCTGATCATCGCCTTCGGCTCGACGTTCTGCGCGGTGTTCCTGGGCACCCTGGCGGCCTACGGCTTCTCGCGCTTCAAGGTGCCGCTGGCCGACGACCTGCTGTTCTTCATCCTCTCGACGCGGATGATGCCGCCCATCGCGGTGGCCATACCGATCTACCTGATGTATCGCGAGCTCGGGCTGTCGGACTCCGCGCTGGGCATGATCCTGCTCTACACCGCTGTGAACGTCTCGCTGGCGGTGTGGCTGCTCAAAGGGTTCATCGACGAGATCCCGCGCGAGTACGAAGAGGCCGCCATGATCGACGGCTATACTCGGCTGCAAGCGTTCTGGAAGGTCGTGCTGCCCCAGGCCACCACCGGCATTGCAGCTACAGCCATCTTCTGCCTGATCTTTGCCTGGAACGAGTATGCCTTTGCCGCCCTGCTGACCTCGGGTACGGCCCAGACGGCCCCGCCGTTCATCCCCACCATTATCGGTGAGGGTGGGCAGGACTGGCCGGCCGTCGCGGCTGGCACCACCGTCTTCCTCGTCCCGATCCTCGTGTTCACCATCCTCCTCCGAAAGCAGTTGCTGCGGGGCATAACCTTCGGGGCGGTTCGTAAATGAAGACCTGGCCGAAACTCTTCCGCCGCCGACCGATGGAGTGGACAGCGATCGCGCTGATCGGGCTCGGCTTCTTCATGCTGTTCCAGCCATTCATGCTGGAGCTCTACTCGTACTCGTTCATCACCATGCTGATCGGCACCGTGATGTTCATTGTCGTCTCGAAGTTCCCGGAGTGAGCCATGGCTGAAATCCGGGTCGAAAACCTGCGCAAGGAATTCTCAGGCTTCACTGCCGTGCAGAATTCGACGTTCACCGTCGATGATGGCGAGTTTTTCGTCATGCTCGGGCCATCGGGCTGCGGCAAGACCACAACCCTGCGCATGATTGCCGGGCTAGAATTGCCGACGTCGGGTCGCATCCTGTTGGGTAGTGAGGACGTCACCATGAAGCGTGCGCGCGAGCGCGACATCGCTTTCGTCTTCCAGCTTTTTGCCCTCTACCCGCATATGAATGTCCGCAAGAATATCGGCTTTCCGCTGCTCGCCCAGGGCATGCCTCGGGCCGAGATCAGGAAGCAGGTCGAGGAAGTGGCCCGCCTGCTTCGGATCGACCACATTCTGGACAGACCGGTATCCGGGCTTGCCGGAGGTGACCGACAGCGCGTGGCGCTCGGCCGCGCCATCGTACGCAGACCGCTCTGCTTCCTGATGGACGAGCCACTGGGCACGCTCGATGCAGAATTCCGCGACCTGATGGTGCATGAGCTTCGCGAACTGCATAACCGCATCGGGGCGACGACGGTCTATGTGACGCATGACCAGCTCGAGGCCATGTCCATGGCCGACAAGATCGCCGTGATGAACCATGGGATTATCGAGCAGTTCGGCTCGCCGCGGGAAATCTATGACCGGCCGCGATCCATGTATGTCGCCGATTTCATGGGCTCACCTCCCATGAATTTTCTCCCGTTCCATGGCGGTCTGGCAAGGGGCGCGAGCACGGTTTCGGTGAATGGCGCTGAGATCGCCGTGCCTCAGATCCGCGAAGACATTGCCCCGTCCGCGCTGGCGCTCGGCGCCCGCCCGGAGCACATCCGGCTTGATGATGCCAGTGGACTGCGCGGCGAGGTGCTTGGCGCTGAGTATCTTGGCACGACGCAGATCGTGGTTGTCAGGACCGGCGACGGATTGATCAGGGCGCGGGTGCCCGCCAGCGATCACGTGCGGACGGGCGAGACCGTCGGACTGACGTTCAGCGGAGCCTATTTGTCGCTCTTTGACACGGCCTCCGGTCGAGCCATCGAGACAGCCCTTTATGAGGGGGCACCCCATGGCTGAAGTCACGATGCGGGGCGTCGTCAAGCGCTTCAAGGACAAGCTGGCGATCAAGGGGCTCGACCTGACGATCGCCGATGGCGAGTTTGTCGTTCTGCTCGGCCCAACCGGGGCCGGCAAGACGACGACACTTCGGCTCATCGCGGGCCTCGAGCGACCCGAGCAGGGCATCGTCAGCATGGGCGGCCAAGACGTTGGGGGCCTGCCGCCATCCGCGCGCGACGTGGCCTTCGTGTTCCAGCAATATTCACTCTACCCGCATCTGAGCGTCTACGAGAACCTGGCATTCCCGCTGCGCTCGCCGGCCCGCCAAATGGACAAGGTCGAAATCGACCGCCGCGTCCGCGAGACGGCGCGCACGGTGCGCATCGACCACAAGCTGGACAACCGCGCCACAAGGCTTTCGGGCGGCGAGATGCAACGCGTTGCCATCGGCCGGGCCATGGTGCGCCAGCCTGCCATCTATCTGATGGACGAGCCGCTCTCATCGCTCGATGCCAAGCTACGAGCCGAAATGCGCCTCGAGCTCAAGCGCATCCAGCAGGATTTGGGCGCCACGCTACTCTACGTGACACACGACCAAATCGAGGCAATGACGATGGCCGATCGGATCGGGATCCTCAAGGAGGGCGAACTGATCCAGATCGGAACGCCGCGCGAAATCTATACGACGCCGCGCAATACCCATGTTGCGACTCGGCTCGGGCAACCCGCGATCAATCTCCTGCCGCGCGGCCTGATCCCGGACGCGGATGCTGCCGCGGCCGCACAGACCATCGGTGCGCGCACCGAGCACCTCGTCATCGCGAAGGCAACCAATGGTCACTCAGACGGCGTTGTTGACTGGATCGAACATCTTGGCGACCAGAACCACCTGCACGTGCGCGTCGGGGAGCGCAAGATCATAACGTTGGCTCCGGCCGACTCCCCGCTGGCGGCAGGCGATCAGGTGGCCATTCGCTACAAGGACCCGCTCTACTTTGATGCCAATGGTGATCGACTTGGGGGAGCGTCATGATTGACTCCAGCCACCTGCGGGCGGCCCTTCTGGCGATTGCAGAAGCTGTTTCTGCGCATGCCGAAGAACTGACGGCACTTGATGCCGCGATCGGCGACGGCGATCACGGCGCCAACATGAAACGTGGCTTTGACGCGGTGGCGGCCGATATCGACACGATCTGCGCAAAGCCCTTGGCCGAGGCGCTCAAGGCGGTCGGTACCAAGCTGGTCATGACTATTGGCGGCGCCTCCGGCCCGCTTTACGGCACCTTGTTCCTCACGCTGGGCAAGGAACTTGCCGTCAATCCGGAGGCCTATGTCGTGGCCTACCGAAAGGCAGTCGAAGCGGTGGCGGCACGCGGCAAATCCGGAATCAACCAGAAGACGTTGCTCGACGTGCTCTACCCGGTCGCCGATGCGCTGGAAGCGGGAAAACCGAAGTCCGACGTCGTAGCCGTTGCCCGTGCCGCAGTGGCCGGAACCAAGGATCGCAAGGCCATTCGCGGCCGCGCGTCGTTTCTCGGGGACCGATCCATTGGCCATATCGACCCTGGCGCCAGGTCGAGCCTCTTGCTTATCGAAGCTGCTGCCGGAGTATTGCCATGAAGAATGTCGGTATCGTCATCGTTTCCCATTCCCCGCTGGTTGCCGAGGGCGCCGCCAGCATGGTGCGCCAGATGGTTGGGGACGACGTGCCGCTCGCCTGGTGCGGTGGCAATCCAGAGGGCGGCCTCGGCACCAGCGTGGAGGCGATCATTGCGGCCATAGACCGGGCATGGTCCGACCGCGGCGTTGCCATTCTGGTGGACCTCGGTGGCGCCGAAACCAATTCGGAAATGGCGGTTGAAATGCTCGATGGCGACCGCTCGCACAAGGTGGTCGTTTGCAATGCACCCGTGGTAGAGGGCGCTGTCATGGCCGCCACCGAAGCCTCCGGAGGCGCATCGCTTGCAGAAGTGCGTGCCACCGCCGAAGAGCTGTCACCCGCATGAAGGATACCAACGACTTGGCCGAAGCACAGGTGCTGATCACCCACGAAGTGGGGCTCCATGCACGCCCGTCGGTAAAGCTGACCAAGCTCGCCAAGGGCTTCGCTGCGCGCACTGCACTGGCCCTGAACGCCGAGGGGCCCTGGGTCGACGCCAAGTCGATCGTCAAGGTCATGGCGACAAAGGCGCCCAAGGGCTCCACGCTCTACCTGAGGGCCGAGGGCGAAGATGCCGCCGGGGCAATTGCTGCACTCGTTGATCTGGTTCGGCGCGACTTTGACGAGGGGGGAGCCCATGTCGACGTCAAGGGCTAGCGGCACTGTTGCATCGATCGGCTATGCCTCGGGTCCACTGTTCATCCTGAGCAGCGAGGCAATGGTCTATGTCCCCAGCGGGGTGGTCGAAACCGAGGCTGCTCGCTTGCGGGCCGCCCTCTCCGAAGCTGCAGCCAGCATCAGTGCCTTGATGCAGCACGCCGACGAGGAGGCCGCCGGGATCCTCGAGTTCCAGATCGCCATGCTGGAGGATGAGTCGCTTGCCGAGCCTGCATTTGCCGCCATCGCTGCTGGAGCGAACGCGGCAGATGCATGGTCGGACGCCATGGCGACTGAAATCCAGGGCTATGAAGCGGTCGAAGACGCCTATTTTCGCGCCCGCAGCAGCGATCTGCGCGACATTGCAGCGCGCGTGCTGCGTGCGCTGTCGGGCGTCACCGAACTGGCCCCGCCAAACGGCGCCATCATCCAGGGCAAAGACCTTACGCCTACCCAGTTCCTCGCCATGGACTGGACGCGGGGCGGGGGCATAGTGCTCAAGGAAGGCAGCCCTGCCAGCCATGTCGCCATGCTCGCCCGCTCGCGCGGTGTGCCCATGCTGATCGGGGTCGGGTCACTCGAGGCGGCTAGTGACGATCTCGTCCTTCTCGACGCCGAACATGGCCATGTTGTCGCGCGTCCCGATACCGAGGCTCACCACACATTCCAGAGCGCTTCGGCCGCCCATCGCGATCAGCTCCGGCAGGCGCAGTTACGGGTGCGGGATCGGGCCATCACGGTCGACGGCGTGACCATCGAGGTGCTGGTCAACATCGCTGAACCGGCAGAAGTGCGCACTCTCGACATCGCCCACTGCGACGGCGTCGGGCTGATGCGAACGGAGTTCCTGTTTGGCCGCGGCCTGCCCGACGAAGCTACGCAGTATGCAGCTTATCGGACAGTGCTGGAGTGGGCGGGCGGCAAGCCGGTGACCATCCGCACCGTCGACGCTGGCGGCGACAAGCCCGTTCCGGGCTATACCGTCGAAGAGACCAATCCATTTCTCGGCCTGCGCGGCATCCGGCTGTCGCTGTCGCGACCCGATGTCTTTCGCGTTCAGGTGCGGGCACTGCTGCGCGCCGCCATGCATGGAAAACTCAAGGTGATGTTTCCGATGGTCAGTCTGGCGCGTGAACTTGCCGAGGCCACGCGCCTGTTCGAGGCCGAGGCCGCCGGGCTGGCCGCCGCCGGGGTTCCCCAT
>CAIMLX010000081.1 GCA_903842455.1 uncultured Hyphomicrobiales bacterium
AGTGGTCGAGGATGAACTGCACCTCGGGGCAGGCCTCGACAAGCGATGGGATAAGCATGAGCTCGTGGCTCTTGCAGCAGATGTCGAAGGTCATGTCGAACTTGGGCAGCAGCCGCAGGTTGGCGCGGAAGCTCTCGGTCTGGCTCATCTCGGCCGGCTGGCCCTGGATCAGCCGCCGCACACCCTTGACCCCGCCGAGCGCGGCGAGCTGTTCAAGTTGGGCCTCGAATCCATCATGCTCCGGCCGGCCATTGGCGATGGCGCCGACGATGCGATCGAGCCCCAAGACGAAGCGGCTCTCCTCGACGATCTGCGGCTCGATGACGTCCACTTCCATGTGGAGCGCCGCCTCGATGCCGAGCGGCAATGCCTCGGCGAAGTAGTCCTCCACCGACCAGTCGTGATTGATCTTCGGTTCGCCGGCGAGCCAGTCGTACCTGAACCGGTCCTGGTAGATGAGGTGCAGGTGTGTATCGATAATGCGCATCTAGTTCAGCCGTTTCGGTCCACTCTGCTGACATGCTAGCGGCGTTGCGGGGCGGGTGATAGCCCAAACGAAAGAGGCGCCCCGAAGGGCGCCTCTCAGATTCCTAATCCCAATGGATTGGATCAGAAGCTCCAGAGCACGCCGACAGTGGCGCGGGCACCGTCAAAGGTGTCGCCGCCATCGTCGTAACCGATGCCGAGGATATCGCCACGGATGGACATGTCTTCGGTGACCTTGAACTCAGCGCCGACGCCAAGGGCGAACTCGGCGTAGTCGTCGCCGCCGTCTTCCCAGACGTAGCCAACACCACCGGTGGCGTAGATGGCGACGTTGTCGGTGACGACGAAACCGAGCTTTGCGAGGGCGAGGATTTCGCCAGCAGCGTCGAAGTCATCGTTCTCGAAGTAGTAGTTGCCCTGCAGTTCGATGCCGGCCAGCAGCGGCGACGAAGCAAAGTTGTAGCCGATCACGCCACCGATGAGGACCTGCGTGTCCAGGTCTTCTACGAAGGAACCACCGAGCTGCACACCGGCGTAGAGGCCTTCAAAGCCGAAGCCAGCGGACTCGACGATCGGCATCGGTGTCTCGGGAATGTAGAGGTCGGCGGCCAGGGAGGCCGAACCGGTCACCGCGAGCGCGGCGGCAGCAAGGGCGAGCTTGCGAAACATGGGAATCTCCAAACAGGAATCAGGAAGTCGTCTGACGCTTGGGTCAATATCGCTGTCCTGACGCATCCGACAACACCCCGACATCACTTCGTCACCGTCATGTTGCCGCATCGCCACATCTGTGGCCGCTGGGTCAGCCAATCGATTCAAAGCTTTACCGGCATCCCCGTACGTACGCTCTCGTCCGCTGCGAGGCAGACCCGCAGCGACTGCACCGCGTCCGACATATGGCGTGTCAGGTCGATATCCTCGGTGATGGCGCGGTACACATAGTCCTGCTCGCGGGCGCAGAGCGCATCGTGCCCCGGCTCGCCGGCCATCGAGATATACTCATCGGCCGCGGCAAACTCTCCGTCCGGTGTCAGGGCGGCGCGATTGATCTTGATCTGGTCGGTGCGCGTATGCACGTCGAGGTCGTCGGACCTGGCGCCGGGCGCCATCACGATCGACACCGAACCTTTCGGGCTCATCACATCCTTCACGAAGAACGCCGTGTCCGACACCATCGGCCCCCACGCCGCCTCGTACCAGCCCACCGAGCCGTCGGCGAACAGCACCTGCAGGGCGCCATAGTTGTACATGTCCGGCGCAACCTCATCACTGAGGCGAACGCCCATGCCGCGCACTTCCACGGGCAGCGAGTCCGTGATCTGGCACATCACATCCACGTAGTGCACGCCGCAGTCGACGATCGGCGAGGTGGTCTGCATCAGCTGCTTGTGCGTCGCCCAGGTGAGGCCGCTCGACTGCTGGTTGAGGTTCAGCCGGAAGGCATATGGCCCGCCGAGCGAACGCGCCTCCTCGATGAACCGGATCCAGCTCGGATGATGGCGGAGGATGTAACCGACGACCAGCTTGCGCCCATTCGCCTTTGCTGCCGCCACCACGCGCTCCGCATCGGCTACGGTGGTCGCCAGCGGCTTTTCGATGAACACGTGCGCGCCCTGCTCGAGCGCCATCACGGCGTAGTCGGCGTGGCTGTCCGAATAGGTGTTGATCGAGACGAGGTCGGGCTTCAGGTCGCGCAGGGCGCCCTCGTAGTCCGGCCGCACCGGGTAGCCGGCCAGTTCGGCGCTGAGCTGTGGTTGGCGCCGGTTCACCAGCCCCACGATCTCGAAGCCGGGATGATGGTGGTAGGCCAGCGCGTGGCTCCGCCCCATGTTCCCCAGCCCGACAACCAGCACCCGCACCGTCATGACATTGCTCCAACCCTGATGAAACACGGGTTGTAGCAGCCGCCAGCGGGGGACGTACATTCTGCCGGCGCCGAAAAGTCCAACCAGATACCACTTTTCCGGTTTTCCAAGGTCAGCGCTGCCAAACTCGGCTACATGTCCTTTTGGCTTGGCCAAATGGTATTTTATTGGTATCTTTGTTTCATCGCGAAACAAAGGTTCCCGATGGCTGACTCGCAGGCCGCTTTGTTCGGCCCCGACCCCGTTATCCTGCCGCAGGGCGGTCCGCTCTATCTGCAGCTCAAGCGCTGGATCGAGGATGCGGTGGCACGTGGCGCGATCAAGCCCGGCGATGCGCTGCCATCCGAGCGCGATCTCGCCAGCAAGGTCGATGTCTCCCGCGTCACAGTCCGGAAGGCCGTGCAGTACCTGGTGCAGGATGGAGTCCTGGTCCAGCGGCATGGGTCGGGCACGTTCGTCGCGCCGCAGCCCAACCGGGTGGAACAATCCCTGGGCCAACTCACCAGTTTCGCCGAGGACATGGCGCGCCGCGGTCTCCCGCTGCGATCCGTTCTGCTGGATCGGGGCCTCTACAGCCCGTCTCCCGAGGAAACGATGGCCCTTGGCCTGTCGCCAGGAGATCGGGTCGCCCGGATTTCGCGATTGCGCATTTCCGGCGATTCCCCGCTCGCCATCGAACGCGCCAGCCTTTCGGCTTCGGTCCTGCCCGATCCGGCGCAGGTGGTCGACTCGCTCTATGCAGAGCTCGATCGAACGGGCAATCGTCCTGTCCGCGCCATCCAGCGCATCCGCGCCGCCAACCTCAACGAGGCGGACGCAAAACTGCTCGAGATTTCCGCTGGCGCTGCCGCTCTGCATATCGAGCGGGTAGGCTATCTCGGCTCCGGGCGTGTCGTGGAGTTCACACGCTCGGTCTATCGTGGCGACACCTATGACTTTGTCGCCGAACTCCGAGTCGGCGAAGGAGCGCATAAATGA
>CAIMLX010000082.1 GCA_903842455.1 uncultured Hyphomicrobiales bacterium
CCCAGCCGTCGGGGCCGTTGTGCTCGACGAAACAGAAGTTCGATGGCGCACACTCGGTGACGTTGACCACTTCGCCAGCGGTGAGCTGGTCGACGATGCCGAAGCTCGTCCCCGGCCCGGTGCGCACATTCACTGCCGACTTGGCGACCGCTTCAACCGCGAGCACGCTGCCGGCGCTGAGGAGGCAAGCCGCAAAGGCGGCGACCCCGACTATCGTTCTGCTGATGGACATTTCCCTCATCCCTTCCCTCCAGCGAAGACGAAGGGTCATCGCAGGCCAGGAGAAATGGGCAGAAATCACCTGAACGGCCGCTGAACCCCGCGTTTATTGAGGGTTGAGCAACTGGATCGCCATATTATGGTCAATCAGCGCCATCATAGGCGCTCACAGTTTTGTCAAATCGCGCCGTCGTTTATCTGGCAGTCAGGTAGGTTACTGTTAGTGCACCGACAAACGCGTCATCTCCCGGAATCCGGCCATCCCGGCTAGGTTCCGACCCGAAAAACCCTTTGCCCGATTCCGGAGTTGCAATGCGCCTGCCATTGAGCCTCAAGGTCCTAGCCCTCGTCCCCGCCTTTTTCGCCCCGCTCGCGCTGCCGGCCCTCGCCGGCCCCAGCGAGAACGCCCTGTTGGCCAAGTACGCCGGCAACTGGCGCGGCACCGGCGAAGTCACCGGCCCAAATGCCGGTTCGGTTGTCTGCCGTCTCAGCTTCAAGCCCGCCGACTCTGGCGCTGTCTCCTACTCCGGCCGCTGCTCGTTCGGCGCCGGCGGTTACAGCTTCCGCGGCGCCATGGCCTACGACGATGCGAAGAAGCGCTTCTTCTCGCAGTCCAGTGTCCAGGGCAAGCAGGTGGCGACCACCGGCAAGAAGTCGGGCAATACCATCACCTTCGCGTCGTCGCTGGACACCGAGTATGGCGCGGCAACCTCGAGCTTCTCGCTTGCCGGCAATGCCATCAAGATGAGCTTCAAGGTCGTCGACAAGAAGGGCCGGGCCACCGCCTCGGCCATCAGCTTCTCCAAGCAGTAAGCGACACTTCTCCGCCCCTCGGGGCAGCCCGCAAGTTCCGAGCCCGGTGCTTTTCAAGCGCCGGGCTCGTGCGTTTACGCTGCCGAAAGGCGACTCGCGCCATGCTGCCGCGACCTTGAGGCCTTGCGAAGACATGACCGACTCCACAGCCGAAGCCGTCGGCGCAGCCGGGCGACCCACTTCGAGGACTCTGGTCTATGCCCTCGTCGCGCTGGTAGCGCTCGGCACCACGGTGTTCCACCTGTCCGGCCCCCTCGGACCTGACGTCTCTTGGCTGATCACGGTCTCCGAACGAATCCTCAATGGCGGTCGCCTCTACGTCGACATCCTCGAGCCCAACCCGCCGATGGCGGGCTATCTCTACATGCCGCCGGTCCTGCTCGCCCGCCTGCTCAGCCTGGCGCCCGAACCGCTGGTCGTCCTCTGGACCGTCGGTTTCGGCCTCCTCGCGACGGGCTTCTCAGCCCGCCTCGTCGCCGAACACCGCCTCCTGGCACGACCGGAGCTGTTCTGGCCCGTCACGCTCCTGCTCTTCCTCTCCGCCTGGGGCGAGGATTTCGCCCAGCGCGAACACTTCGCCGCCATGGCTGGGCTGCCGCTGGTGGTCTGCATGGTATTGCGCGCCACGGGCGTCCGCCCCCGGACCATGGTGTGGATCGTCGCCGGCCTCGCTGGCGGCTTCATGCTGGCCATCAAGCCGCACTTCGCCCTCCCGATCCTGCTCGGCGTCCTCTATGTCGCCTGGCGCCGCCGCTCGATCAGTCCCATCTTCGCCCCCGAAATGTGGCTCGCCGGAACGCTGTTCGTCGCTTTCTGCGCCGCGACGGTGCTGTTCTACCCCGCCTTCCTCACCAACATCCTGCCGGTCGCGACCACCGTCTACATCCCCGACCGCCGGCCGCTCTGGCTGCTGCTGATCGTCCGAGCCGCCCTCTATTTCGAGGTGATCCTGCTGATAGCGCTCATCGGCTTTCGCCAGCATATCCGGCTGAGCCCGCTGCTTGGCGTCATGTTCGCGATGTCGCTGGGCTTCTTCCTGAGCTACCTGGCGCAGGGCAAGGGCTACGCCTATCAGATCCTCCCCGGCGTCGCGCTGATCGGCACCTTCACCCTCCTCGCCTTCGCCCAGCGCCGCGACGGCCCGGTGCGCCCGATCGACAGCATGATCCCCATCGCTGCCGGCGTCGTCCTCGCGGTCATGCCGATGATCGACGATGTCGGCCAGTGGCAGAAGCGGCAGGAGCTCATCGGTGCCATCCGGCCCTACGGCGAGGGCCTGCGCATCGCCAACATCACCCCCGACCTGACCGTCGGCAACCCGCTCGCCCGCGTCGTGAACGGCGAACTGGTCAACGCCCCACCCAGCCTGCTGATGAGCATCAGCGCCTGGCGCCTGCGCATGGAGCGCCACCCCGATCCCGATTGGCTGAAGCAGATCAATGCCTACGAAGAGGCCGAGCGCCTGCAGCTTCGGGCCGACATGCTGGCCCGCCCCCCCGACATCGTCGTCAGCTCGCGGGACGGTTTCGACTGGCTCGAATGGTCGAAGCAGGACGCCGAACTCGCCGGCATCCTCGCCGCCTACCAGCAATACGCCACCGTCTGGTTCGACGGCTACGAACTCGTCCTCCTTAAGCGCCCAGGCCTCGAGCCCGAAGCCTAGCCCGCCCGCACATACAGCTCCTTGGCCTTCTCGCGCGCCCGCGCAATCAGCACCTCGCGGTCACGCTTGGGCGCATCGGTCTCGAGCTCCTTGAGCATCCGCCTGACGACCTTCTCGATATCGTCGACCGCCGCGTAGAACGCCGTCTCGTTGGCCTTGCTCGGATGCGTATAGCCCGAAACCTTGCGGACAAACTGCAGCGCCGCATCCCGCATCTCGTTGCTGCTCGCCGGCGGCTCGAAATTGAACAGCGGCTTAATGTTCCGGCACATAGCGGCCTCCTCAGCTTGGTTTGCCATACTTGACCAGCGCCACCTCCTGCGGCAACTGCTCGATGCCAAGCAGTCTCATGCCCTCGGGCAGTTGCGCGGTGAAGGCAGGCTTTCCACCGCCCAGCACCACCGGCATGATGTACAGCCAGTACTCATCGATCAGCCCAAGTTCCGTCAGGCCTGCAGCGAGTTCGGGTCCGGCCACCTCGATATCCTGCTCGTACTCGCCCTTGAGCCGCTGAACCTCGGCGGTGAGGTCGCCACCGAGCAGCACCGCGTTGGGTCCTACCGACTCGATCGTCCGCGACACCACCCACTTCGGACTCGCCCGATAGGCCCGGGTGAAATCCGCATCCGCCGCCTCGGCATCCGGCCCGTCCCAGAACGACATGATTTCGTACATCCGCCGCCCATAGATCGAGCCGGCTACCGCCGCCATCCGCTCGTTGAACCAGCGATGCAGGGCGCCCTCCGGCACCGGCAGCGTGATCTCCCCCTCGGCATTCGCGACATAGCCGTCGAGCGACTGCATCATTCCATAGATCAACTTGCCCATCCGCTCCTCCTTGACCTTCCTCAATTGCCAATAGTCACTGCCGGTCTAGGGTTCCACACCCCTAGCGGAGCAAGCCCGATGCGCATCTACGTCCTGCTCGCCCATCCCGACACCGACAGCTTCAACGGCGCGATCGCCGACGCCTACTGCGCCGCCGCCACCGCTGCCGGCCACGACGTCCGCCGCCAGAACCTCGGCGAGCTCGACTTCGACCCCATCCTCCACCACGGCTACCGCCGCGTGCAGCCGCTGGAGAACGACCTCATCGCCGCCCAGGCCAACCTCAGCTGGTGCGACCGCTGGGTGATCATCTACCCGGTCTGGTGGGGCAACGTGCCGGCGCTGCTCAAGGGCTTCTTCGACCGCACCCTCTACTCCGAGTTCGCCTACCGCTATCACGACGACGACCCGTTCTGGGACAAGCTGCTGAAGGGCCGCGAGGGGCACATCATCACCACCTGCGACGCGCCCTCGGCCTACCTGTGGGTGCAGTATCGCAATGCCGACATCAACGCGGTGCGCAACGCCACCATGGAGTTCTGCGGCATCAAGCCGGTGAAGGTGACCCGCATCGATCGGGTGAAGTATCTGGACGATGCAGCACGGCAGGACTGGCTCGCCCGCATCGCCAAGACCGTATGACAAGACTGTCTGACGAAGGAGCGCGGCTCCCCGCTATAGTGAGCGCAGAATCATCTGCTCAGGCAAGCCCGTGGAAACCGCTCTCTACGAACCCGTGAAGCGCTTCCTCGAAGCGGCTGGCTACGTCGTCAAAGGCGAGGTCGGCGGCTGCGATCTGGTGGGCATTGCCGAAGGCGAGGTGCCGCTCGTCGTGGTCTGCGAACTCAAGCAGAGCTTCAACCTCGAGCTGATCCTTCAGGCTGTCGATCGCCAGGCACTCAGCGACGAGGTCTGGATAGCGGCCCGCACGTCGCTCCGCGGCAAGGGCCGCGAGAGCGATCGCCGCTTCCGCGACCTCTGTCGCCGCCTCGGCCTCGGCATGTTGGGCGTGGACAGCGACAGCATCGAGATCTTCGTCAGCCCGATTGCCCCGCTGCCCCGGAAGAACGCGCGCAAGCGCATCCGCCTCGTCGAGGAACACCGCCGCCGCAAGGGCGACCCGACTGTCGGCGGCAGCACCCGCAAGCCGATCATGACCGCCTACCGTCAACAGGCCCTCGCCTGCGCCGCGGCCCTGCGCGATGGCCCGTTGCGGCCTCGCGACCTCAAGTCGACCACCCCCATCGCCGCCAAGATACTGCTGCACAATGTGTATGGCTGGTTCGACCGTGTCGATCGAGGTGTCTACGCCCTGAGCGGTGCCGGTCAGCAGGCCCTGGAGCGCTGGCCGGCCGGCACCTGGTCCAAACTGCCCTCGGCGCCCCCATTGCCACCGGAGTTGTGAGATGTATCGCCCCTTCCTGTCCATCGCCGGCCTTCTCGGCGCCGCCGGCGTCGCGACCGCGGCGGCCGCGAGCCATGGCGGCCACA
>CAIMLX010000083.1 GCA_903842455.1 uncultured Hyphomicrobiales bacterium
ATGAGGTCCGCCGCCGAACCGTGGATCTTGGGCACCGAGTAACGCTTCGCGACGTAGTCGACGAGGCTCCTCGACACATCTGTTACCGCCGCGATCTCGTAGCGCGCATCGTCCGCCAGCAGCGGCAGATGCATCAACTGGGCGACTTCGCCGAGCCCGATCAGGCCAACCTTCACCGGCGTGCTCATGCGAGGGCCTTCACATAGTCGAGGTTGCGTTTCGCCAGCTGGAGCGGCGTCTCGGTGGCGTTCTCTGCCACGTCCTGCTCGACGACCACCGGGCCGTCGAAGCCCTGCGCTTCGAGGAACGCCATGATGGCCTGGATATCGACCGCGCCATCGGGTAGGGGCGCCATCACCCCCTCGCCATACGACGCCTCGATGCTCAACTCCTTAGCCAGCACCCGCTCGCGCACTTCCGCATCGACGTTCTTGAGGTGCATGTAGGCGATCCGCCCCCACACCTTCTTCATGTAGCTCAGCGGGTCCTGGCCCCAGAAGGCGTGGTGCCCGGTGTCGAAGCAGAGGTCGATTTCGGTCTCGTCGAGCAGCCGGTCGATCTGCGACTCGAACTCCACCGCCGTCCCCACATGCGGGTGAAAGCTGGCCTTCAGGCCGAACTCGCCTTCGATCACGGCCTGCGCCTCGCGCACCGTCGCCAGCAGCCCGACCCGGCCGGCCTCGTCGAGCACGCCTTCCTTGCCCGCCGGATACCAGGCGCTCTCGTCCATGATCACCAGGTGCTTCGCCCCGAGGTCGGCCAGCAGGGGCGCCAGCTCGCGGAGTGTCGCCATCAGGGCCGGCGCCTGCTCGCGGTCGCCGAACAGATGCACATGCGTCGCCCCGATCAGCGTCAGTCCGCGCTTCTCCAGCTCCGGCCCGAGCACCGCCTTGTCCTTGGGCAGGAAGCCGAACGGTCCGAGCTCCGTCCCGCGATAGCCGGCGGCCGCCACCTCATCGAGATAGGTGCGCCACGAAATCGCGTTGCCGGTCGGGTAGTTGATGCCCCAGGAGCAGGGCGCGTTGCCAATGAGCATGAGTGGCTCCGGTGGTCGGGAGCCGGACCATCGCCACGCCAGGTGGCACCGTCAAGGCGGAATGAACGTTCCGCTGGGTGTGGCCGCGGAACAGCTCAGCCGAACGCCGAGCCGACCATCAGCGCTGCGAACCCGGCGAGCGTCACGGATGCAACCTTGCGGACCGTCCCCGCATGCCGCTCACCCGATGCCGCTCCGATGGCTCGACCGATCAGTATCCACCCCAGCCCTACCACCGGGACGGCCGCGGCAAACACTGCGACATAGGCCCAGAGCGCCGGGCTTGCCTGCGGAATGATGCCGAGTGCGAACACCAGCGATTTGGGGTTGAGCAGCGTCGCAACGAAGACGTCGCGGGCACTGACCACCCCATGGCCGGTCATGGCAGAGCTACGACGCCACAAGGCCACGGCGACCACCCCAAGGTACACAGCCACCGCAACCTTGAGCGCAATCCCGACCAGCGGATAAGTCTCGATCACTGGCCCAAGCGCCAGACGGATGCCCGCCACGGCGAGCAGGTAGCCGCACGACGCCGCCGCCAGCAGTACCAGCGACGAACGGACGCCCGCCATCGCCCCGGCAGTCGCCAGCAGCACATTGGTCGGCCCGGGCGCCGCGAGCAGCGATAGCGTCGCGAAAAGAAAGAGTACGGGGTCGATCATGGCACGGAGCACACCCGGGTTACGCTCCGCGCGCAAGCCTGCCCGATCCCTGAGTAAAGTACCGGAGGTGATGGACTCGCAATGTCGATGCTTTGGGTCAGCGGGTCTGTGACCCGGCGCAGTCTTAGAAAACCGGAAGAACTCCGTGAGATGGCTGCATTGTGGTCGGCCCGACAAGCACTACGATCCCGCCCAGCCAGGAGACCATGATGCCCAACCCCAAAGTCACGTTTATCGGCGCTGGTTCGTCGGTATTCATGAAGAACATTGTTGGCGACATATTGCAGCGCCCGGCGCTGGCCGGGGCCGAGATCCGGCTGATGGACATCGACCCACGACGGCTCGAGGAGAGCCAGGTCATCGCTTCGAAACTGGTCGCCACCCTTGGCGTTCCGGCGACGGTGAAGGCCTACGCGAACCAGCGCGAGGCGCTCGACGGGACCAACTTCGTCGTCGTGTGTTTCCAGATCGGCGGTTACGAGCCCTCGACGGTCGTCGATTTCGAGGTGCCGAAGAAATACAACCTGCGCCAGACCATTGCCGACACGCTGGGCGTGGGTGGGATCATGCGAGGCCTGCGCACCGTGCCCCACCTCTGGTCGATCTGCGAGGATATGCTGGCAGTCGCCCCCGAGGCGATCATGCTCCAGTACGTCAACCCGATGGCCATCAACACCTGGGCCATCGCCGAGAAGTACCCGACCATCCGGCAGGTGGGGCTCTGTCATTCGGTGCAGGGCACTGCACACGAACTCGCCATCGACCTCGGCATTCCCTACGACGAGATCCGCTACCGGGCCGCCGGCATCAATCACATGGCCTTCTACCTCAAGTTCGAGCATCGGCAGGCCGACGCCAGCTATCGCGACCTCTACCCGGACCTCCTGCGGGGGTACCGCGAGGGCAGGGCGCCCAAGCCGACCTGGAACCCGCGCTGCCCCAACAAGGTGCGCTACGAGATGCTGGCGCGGCTCGGCCACTTCGTGACGGAAAGCTCCGAGCATTTTGCGGAGTACACGCCCTACTTCATCAAGGAGGGACGCCCCGACCTGATCGAGAAGTTCGGTATCCCGCTCGACGAATACCCCAAGCGTTGCATCGAGCAGATCGCGGACTGGAAAGTCACGTCGGAGAAGTACCGCAAAGCCGACAGGATCGCGGTGAAGGCCTCCAAGGAGTATGCGTCCGAGATCGTCAACGCGGTGTGGACCGGAGAGCCGGGCGTCATCTACGGCAACGTCCGAAACAACGGCGTCATCACCTCGCTGCCCAGCAGCGCTGCCGTTGAAGTGCCGTGCCTCGTCGATGCCTCAGGCATCCAGCCGACCTATATCGGCGCCCTGCCGCCGCAGCTTACGGCGCTGATGCGCACCAACGTCAACGTGCAGGAACTCACGGTCGCCGCGCTGATGACGGAGACGCGCGAACACCTCTACCACGCGGCCATGCTCGACCCGCACACGGCGGCGGAGCTGGACCTCGAGCAGATCTGGAACCTGGTCGACGACCTGCTGCTCGCCCACGGCGCGTGGATCCCCGAATGGGCGCGGCCGACCGGTAAGCAACGTGTGGCTTGATGTGTCGGGGGAGCGAGGCTGCCGCTATCACCCGATCCGGTAGACTCGTTCGGCGTTCCTGAAGAACAGCTTCTCCTGCTCGTCCTGGCTGGCGCCCGCCACGATCTCCCGGCTGGTATTGACCCAGCTGGTGAGGTTGCCGAACAGCGTCACCACCGGGTGGTCGCTGCCCCACACGACGCGGTCCCAGCCGAACTTTTCGATGACGAACTCGACGTATGGCCGCACCTGATCGACGGTCCAGTCCGCGGTGACGTTGGCGAGCACACCCGAAACCTTGCACACCACGTTGGGCAGTTCGGCGACGCGTTCGAGGCGCGTCGTCCAGCTTTCCCACTCGCCATCGCCGATCTTGGGGTTCCCACAGTGGTCGAGGATG
>CAIMLX010000084.1 GCA_903842455.1 uncultured Hyphomicrobiales bacterium
CCAATCCGCGCGATCCTACCTCGACTCGCCCCGCCAATCAGCGCGGCGCGGCCCGGCTCGCCGCTGTGCAGGCGCTGTACCAGATGGATGTCGGCCGGCAGTCGCTCGAGGACACGCTCTCGCAGTTCTCGGCGGTGCACCTGGGGCGCGAGATCGAGGGCGAGGAGTATCTGCCCGCCGATGCCGACTTCTTCCGGCAGATTGTCACGGGCGTGATCAAGGGGCAGCTGGAGATCGACCCGGCGGTCGACAAGGCGCTGGCCGACAGCTGGCCGATGGGCCGGATCGATGCGACGCTGCGCGCCATCCTCAGGGCTGCGGTGTTCGAACTGCTGAAGCGGCGGGACATCCCCTCGCGGGTGGTGATCACCGAGTATGTCGACGTCGCCAAGGCGTTCTACGAGGACGAGGCGCCCAAGATGGTCAACGGCGTGCTCGACCAGGTGGCCAAGGCCGCAGGTCGGGACAACGAACAGACCAAGCCTGGGAAGTAGGCGATGAGCGAGGGCGCAGCGCGTGCAGGGTCACCCGTTCGCAACATCGCGTTGCTCGCCGTCGCCCAGGCCACCATGGGGTCGAACCAGGCGATCCTGATGTCGATCGCTTCGCTGACCGCCGCCGGCATGGTGGCGGACAAGGCATTCGCCACCGTTCCGGTATCGCTGATGATCATCGGCACGGCCCTTGCCACCGGGCCGGCGGCCTGGATGATCCACTCGTGGGGCCGGCGAAACGGTCTGGCGTTCGGCGCGGCCATCGCGATCCCGGCCGCGCTGCTGGCAGCGTTCGCGGCGTGGATGGGGTGGTTCTGGCTGTTCTGTGCGGCGCTGGCGGCGCTCGGGGCGCCGGCTGCCTTCGCCAACCAGTATCGTTTTTCGGCGGCCGACAGTGTGCCGCCGGCGTTGAAGTCCCGGGCCATCTCATGGGTGCTGTTCGGCGGCGTGGCTGCAGGCTTCCTCGGCCCGCAGATCAGCGCCCTGACCAAGGACGCGATACCGGGCCACGAGTTCACCGCGACATACCTCGTCATGGCGTTGCTTGCCGTTGTGGCGATCGTGACGTTGTGGATGACCCGGCTGGCCCCGACGGTGCGCAACGCTGCGGAGCGCAAGGCCGGCAGGTCACTGGTCACGCTTCTGGCGGACCGGGCGATCTGGGTGCCGATGCTGGCCGCTGCAGCGGCCTATTCGCTGATGGTGCTGGTGATGGTCGCAGCGCCGCTGGCGATGGTCTACGTGTGCGGGCACACCACGGAGGAGGCGGCGTTCGCCATCCAGTGGCACATCGTTGCGATGTTTGCGCCCAGCTTCATCACCGGGGCGGTAATCCAGCGGCTCGGAGCGTCGATGACCGCAGCGATCGGCCTGCTGATGATTCTCGCGGCCGCGGCCGTGAGCCTGCATGGCATCACGACGATGCACTTCAATATCGGCTTGATCCTGCTGGGCGTCGGCTGGAATTTCGGCTTCATCGCCTCGACCGCGATGCTGGCCGTGGCCTACAGGCCGGAGGAAGCCGCGCGGGTGCAGGGGCTGAACGAGCAGGTGGTGTTCGGCGTGATGGCCGTCGCCTCGATCGCCTCGGGCGTGCTGTTGCAGCTTGTCGGCTGGCAGGCGATCAACCTCATCGCCATCGTGGTCGCCACCATTGCGATCCTGGCGCTGGCCTGGGGCAGCCTCACGCCGCACGCACCGTCGAAGCCGGCCTGACCCGGCTTCGACGGTGCGTGCAGTGCGTCAGATCGAGCTGATGATCGATTCGATGAAGCTGCGATCCTGTCCGAAGGACGGGGTGCGGCGCGAGTCGATCTGGAAGGACTTGCCGTCAGCAACGCCGAGGCGCTCCAGGTCGGTGACCTTGCCGCCCTTGTCGAAGTAAATGACGAGCACGGTGCGCTGCTTGGACAGTTCCATGCCGAAGGCGGTCTGCTGCACCTTTTCGCCAACGTAGATCCACGCGGTCTCGCTGGCGAAGGTGTTGACCGACTGCGGCGAGCCGAGCACGGCGGTCACCAGCGCGGCCGACTGGCCGGGGCGGATCTGCTTCACGTCGTCTTCGGAGATGTCGTAGCCGCGCTGCTTGTTCTGCACGAGGCTCAGCCCCGAGGAGCAGGCCGACAGGGTGAGCGAGAGCACAAGGGCTGCGGCGATCGGGGAGGCGAAACGGAAGGCAGCGCTAAGGCTCATAAGTTTGACTTTCCCGATCTCTGTCGACTATTACCACGGCCTTGGCCGGCCGGGGGACTAATACCTGCCCCGAGTTCGATATGGCAAGCGCGGGACAATCCCAAGCCACCAATCGACGCCGTCGCCAAACCCTGCTCCGTTCGAAGCCGGAGGCCCGACGACGATGTTGAATCTGTTCAAGAAATCCCCAGACCCCGACGCAGTCCATGCCGTCTATCGCGCCATTGTGGCGCAATCCCGGCAACCGGTTTTCTACGCCGAGTGGGGCGTGCCCGACACGGTAACCGGCCGTTTCGACATGCTGAGTCTGCATATGGGGCTGGTGTTCCGTCGCCTCGGCGGCGCGGGAAAGCCGGCCACCGAGTTCGCCCAGGCGCTGTTCGACCTGTTTTTCAAGGACATGGACCGGAACCTGCGCGAGATGGGGGCAGGTGACCTTGCCGTGCCCAAGAGGATCCGCGACATGGGCAACCTGTTCTACGGGTTGACCACCAACCTCAACGAAGCCATGGCCCGCGGCGATCGCGCCGCGACCGAGGCGATCGTCAAGCGCAACCTGTTCGGCGACGTGGAGCACCCGGCCGTGGCGGCGCTGACCGACTACCTCGAGGCGGAATACACCCGACTCGCTGGCCAGTCGGTGGAGACGATCATCGGCGGCAAGGTGCTGATGGGAGAGGCGGCATGAGGGGTGGCAACGACAGGATCGTCATTCCCGATGCCTCGATCCGGCTTGATTCGATGCCCAATTCGGGGCGTGACATCAACATTACGGTCGAGCGCGACGTGCGCGAGGCGATCGCTGCGCAGGTCGGGGTGACGACGGTCGAGCGGCTGCAGGTGGCGCTGCACGCGGTGCGCTTCCGCGGCGGCATCCGGGTGAACGGGCAACTGCGGGCGCTGGTGACGCAGCCGAGCGTGGTGTCGCTCGAGCCGGTGACCGAGGAGATTTCCGAAACGGTGGATCGCATTTTCCTGCCGGGGGTGGAGAAGGCGTTCGCGGGAAAGGCGGATGCCGAAGTGTTCGTCGACCTTGAAGGCGACGATGTCCCGGACCACTTCGAGGGCAATGAGGCCGACCTCAGCGACCTCATCATCGAGACGCTGGCGCTTGGTATCGACCCCTATCCGCGGCTCGAAGGCGAAAGCGTCGGGGTCGCCGGGGACCCGGATGACGAGGAGGACTCGCCGTTCGCCGGGCTCAAGGCGTTGAAGATCGTCGAGGACAAGGGCTGACGCCCTATCTCCGCCACACCCCGCAGGCTTGTGCAGGCAATACGAACGGATAGATTGGCGGCGCTCCGTTTCGGGGCGCTGGAACGACGATGAGTGACGTTATCCGTATCTCTGTCGACGCCATGGGTGGCGACAAGGGCCCCCGCGTGGCGGTGGAAGGCGCGCGGCTGTTCTGGAAAGAACGCAGGAACGTCAGCTACATCTTCCATGGCCGGCAGGCGGAGATCGAGCCGCTGCTCGACGCCTGCCCGGAAATCCGGCCGCTGAGCCGGATCGTCCATGCCGACACCGTCATCTCGATGACGGACAAGCCCAGCCAGGCGCTGCGCAAGGGGCGCGGCACCTCGTCGATGTGGGCGGCGCTGCAATCGGTGAAGGACGGCGAGGCGGATTTCGCCATCTCGGGTGGCAATACCGGCGCGCTGATGGCGATGGCCACCTTCTGCCTGCGGCCGATCGAAGGGATTTCGCGGCCGGGCATCGCGGCGATCTGGCCGACGCTGCGGACCGATATCGTGGTGCTCGACGTGGGCGCGACGATCGGCGGCGACGCCAAGCAACTGACGGATTTCTCGATTCTCGGGGCAGCACTGGCGCGGGCCCTGTTCGACCAGGAACTGCCGACGGTGGGCCTGCTCAACGTCGGCACCGAAGAGATGAAGGGCCTCGATGCGGTGAAGGAGGCCGGGCAGATCCTGACCGCCGCTTCCGGCTCGGGCTTCATCTACCACGGCTTCGTCGAGGGAGACGATATCGGCAAGGGCACTGTCGACGTGGTGGTGACCGAAGGCTTTGCCGGAAACATTGCGCTCAAGACCGCCGAGGGTACGGCCCGGCAGGTGGGGAGCTATATTCGCGACGCGCTGAAGGCCGACCTGGTGTCGATGCTCGGTGCGGCGATCGCGGGGCAGGCGCTGCAGGCGCTGAAGCGCAAGCTCGACCCGCGCAACATCAATGGCGGCGTGTTCCTCGGGCTCAACGGCCCGGTGATCAAGTCGCATGGCGGCACCGACGAGGTGGGCTTCAAGGGAGCCCTCGGCCTCGGCTACGAGATTGCCCGCAACAAGGTGATGGACAAGATCGCCGAGGGCATGCGCCGCTTTCCCACCCTGACTGCCGCGCCGCAGATCGCTCCCATCGAGGCGTCGGCGCAAGAGATAGAGGCGAAACCCGCGTGACTGATCGCAAAACCATCATCCGAAGCGTCGGCGCCTACCTGCCGGCGCAAGTAATGACCAATGACGACCTTTCCAAGATCGTCGACACGACGGACGAGTGGATCCAGCAGCGTACCGGCATCAAGCAGCGGCACATCGCGGCCGAGGGCGAGAACACCTCGGACCTCGCGGCCGCGGCGGCCCGCAAGGCGATGGAGAATGCCGGCATCACCATTGCCGACATCGACCTGATCATCGTAGCGACGACGACCCCGGACATGACGTTTCCGGCGACGGCGGCGGTGGTGCAGCAGAAGCTTGGCATGCACCATGGCGCGGCGTTCGACATCCAGGCGGTGTGCTCGGGCTTCGTCTACGCGGTGGCGACGGCCGATTCGTACCTCAAGAACGGGCTGGGCAAACGGGCGCTGGTGATTGGCGCGGAGACGGCGAGCCGACTGCTCGACTGGACCGACCGCACCACCTGCGTGCTGTTCGGCGATGGCGCCGGCGCGGCGGTGATGGAACTGGCCAAGCCCGGCGAGGAACGCGGCGTGCTGGCGACGGCGCTCCGCTCGGACGGGTTCCACTGGAACAAGCTCTACGTCGATGGCGGGGTCAGCTCGACGCGGACCATCGGCCACGTGCGGATGGAGGGCAAGGAAGTCTTCAAGCACGCCGTCGGGATGATCACCGACGTGGTCTACAAGGTGCTCGACGACACCGGCCATACCATCGAGGACCTCGACTGGTTCGTGCCGCACCAGGCCAACAAACGCATTATCGACGGGGCCGGGGTGAAGCTCGGCCTGCCGCCGGAAAAGGTGGTGGTGACGGTCGACAAGCACGCCAATACGTCGGCTGCGTCGGTGCCGCTGGCACTCAACACGGCGGTCGCCGACGGACGCATCAAGCGTGGCGACCTGGTGATGATCGAGGCGATGGGCGGCGGCTTCACCTGGGGCGCATCCCTGATCCGCTGGTGAAGATAGAGGCGGCCCCCCTCCACAAGGAAGCCGCCCCGGACGTGCAACCGAAGGACCCGAATCCCGGTCGTACGTATATCGGTGCCCATGCGGCGCGGGAGTTATCCCGGGATGGAGTCGGCCCTGTCATCCACCGGACGGTGGATACGATACGCATTAAAGCAAAGTTATACGCATTAGTGCGTATTGGTCCGTTGCGGCTGGAAGCGCCCGGTTTCAGGGTATTGCCGTCATCTACCCTTCGCATTCGATGCTAGCCGTTGATTGTTAAGTCAGATTGCCAGTGCCCGGTCATAGCGTTAAGGTTTCTCAATCCGTAGGTGGGGGCGCCTCACGGGGAAAGTCCGCAAGGGCAATCGGAGGGGCGACAATGACACAGAAGACCGTTACGCGTGCGGACCTGGCCGAAGCCGTCTATGAGGCAGTCGGCCTGTCCCGTACCGAATCCGCCGAACTGGTGGAGCGAGTGCTCGACCTCGTGGCGGAGGCGCTGGTGGCCGGGCAGAACGTGAAACTGTCGTCGTTCGGTTCCTTCCAGGTGCGCTCCAAGAACGAGCGAATCGGCCGAAATCCCAAGACCGGCGAGGAAGTGCCGATCCTGCCGCGACAGGTGCTGGTGTTCAAACCCAGCAACGTGTTGAAGTCCAAGATCAACAAATCTATGGTCCGGGCTGGAAAATAAGAGTCTTCCAGCCCCGGTGAGTCCTTTTGGACAAGTCTCCAGACGCCTTTCGCACGATCTCTGAAGCGGCCGACGAGCTCGACCTGCCGCAGCACGTGCTGCGTTTCTGGGAGACGCGGTTCGCCACCATCAAGCCACTGAAGCGCGGCGGCGGGCGACGCTACTATCGCCCCGAGGACGTGCTGCTGCTCAAGGGCATCCGCCGACTGCTCTACGACCAGGGCTTTACCATCAAGGGTGTGCAGCGGATCCTGAAAGAGCAGGGGCCGCGCTACGTGATCGCCGTGGGCGACGGACGGCCGGTGGAGCAGCTGCCGCCGACGGCGCTGGCGGTCGACGATCCCTTGGAGCCGGACGAAACCGAGTACGGCCAGTATTCCGAAGCCGACGAGCCGGTGGCCGATGCGGCCGAGGGACCTGCAGCCGGCGCGGAGAAGCCGCGATTTCAGTTGGGCAGCCTGATGCCCAAGCCTGCCGCCCGCCCGGCCGGGCTGACCGCAGCCGACCGCGACAAGCTCTACGATGTGCTGAGGGAACTGCTCGACTGCAAGCGCATGCTGGAACGGGCGCGCGAGTAAGCCTGTTTCGGCGCCAAGCCTGTCGCAACGATAGCCCTGCCGCCGCGTCCGCTGCACCTCCGGCTGGGGCGCCAGGCACCCGTGAGGCGAGGGCCCAGAAGCTGCGCTTGCGCAGCTCGGTGGAACAAGTGGCTCCTCCCTTGGTTGGTCGAGCATCGGTCCACTGGACGGACCCAACCAAGGGATTCCCCATGACAGCAAATACCCTTCGCCCGGATGACCGGGCCGACGACGGGCTCCAGCGCTTTCTGGCGACCGGTGGCGGTCGTGACCTGCCTGCAGACGTCGAGCCCGGCAGCGATGCGGATATCGACCGGGACGACGAGGATGAAGGCGAAGCCGACGTGGGCAGCGAGGCCGAAGAGCCCAGCCCCGGAGATGACGCGGTCACCGATACCGAGCAGATGGACGACAACATCGACGACATGGGACGACGCCCGGATGGCTCGCGTCAGGAGCAGCACGGGATCTCGAAGTAGGATTCGGCGAACGGCGGGCGCTAGCTGGCGAGGGTCGTTGGGGACAACACTGGCGGCTGGTTCCTCTCGTCCAGCAGCGCTGGGATGCGGCTGGCATCCATCGGTTTGCCGAACAGGTAACCCTGGATAAGGTCGGCGCCGAGGGAGCGGAGGATTTCCAGCTCTTCGGTGGTTTCGACGCCTTCGAGGACGCAGCTGAGGCCCAGCGTGCGGCAGAGGCGCATCATGCCGGCGACGATCTCGCGCGAGACTGTGCTGGTGGTGACCTGCCGCACGAAGCCGCGGTCGATCTTCAGGGTGGCGAGCGGGAACCGGTCGAGATAGGCGAAGCTGGAATAGCCACTGCCGAAATCGTCGAGGGCGATGGTGCAGCCGGCCGCGACCAACTGGCCGAGGACTCCCTTGGACGCCGCAGTGTCGCGCATGACGCTGGTTTCGGTGAGCTCGAACTGCACGCGCGAGGGGGCAACACCCGACTCGGCTATCGCGGAAAGCAGCGATCCAGAAAGCATGGGGTCCTCCAGGTCGTTTGCCGACAGGTTGAAGGACATCGAGATATCGGCAGGCCAGGTGGCGGCTTCGGTCAGTGCCTTGCGCAGCAGGGCAGGGGTAAGGTCGACTATCTGGCCGGACCGCTCCGCGGCGCGGATGAACAGGTCGGGACGGACCGCGCCGAGAACCGGGCTGTTCCAGCGGGCCAATGCTTCGAAGCCGACGACACGGCCGCTGGCCAGCGAGACCTGGGGCTGGAACTGGACGCTAAACTCGGCCTCGATATCGGCCTCGCGCAGGGCACGCTCGAGCGAAGAGGCTTCCGACATCGCCAACTGATGGTCGGCCGAAAACACCAGCACGTCGCCGCGCCGGCCGTCCTTGGCGGCGTAGAGCGCGTAGTCGGCGTTCTCGTAGACTTCTGCACTGCCGCCAGCCATGGTCGGGCTGTGACAGAAGCCAATGGTGGCACCGACATGCACCTGGCGGCCTGCGATCATATAGGGCTGCGCGATCGCCAGGATCAGGTCGCGCGCCACTTCCTCGATATACTGCCGCGAGAGTTCACCGGGGAGCAGCCAGGCGAACTCGTCGCCGCCCAGTCGGCCGAAGCGCGTATCGGGGGTTAGGGCGGAGCGGATCCGGCCGGCGACGGCTTCGAGGAGTTCGTCGCCTAGGGCGTGGCCGTAGGCGTCGTTGATCGCCTTGAAGCCATCCAGATCGATGAGGCCCAGCCAGAACGGTCGTTCGCTGCGGACCTGCGCGTCGATCTCGTCGAAAATCTGGCGGCGGCTGGGGAGCGAGGTGAGCATGTCGGTGGCGGCGAGATACTGAGCGTGCTCGGTGAGCGCGTCGGCCTTGAGGCGCGCGCTGACCTGCAGGCGCAGCGCCTTGCGCAACAGGTAGGACATGCCGATGGCGACCACCGAGGCGGCGACGCCGATCGACAGATACTGGCTGAGCATCGCCGGGGCGAACGTCGACGCGAACCAGAACAGCGTGGCCATCGAGAGGCCGACCGAGACGGCGCTGACCCGGAAAGTCGCGCCCGACGTGGAAAATGCCACCGCCATGAGGACGAAGTAGATGAGCTTCGCCTCCTCGAAGCTGAGGTGCATATAGAGCGCGACATTGGCGTAGATCAGCAGGTTTGCGGAAAGGCCGACAAGCTCCACCGCGTGGAGGGAAACCTTGGGCACAGTCTTCAGCCAGCGCCAGAGCAGCAGGCACACCACCACCGTCAAACCGCTCAGGCCGCCCAGCACGACGAACTGCAGGCCGGTCTCGTCGCGCCAATGGGCCCAGGTGACGAAGATGTAGTAGGCGGCGCAGGGCAGCAGGAAGCCGCGGATGATCGGGGCATAGGCTTCGGCGAGTGCCGCCTTGCTCGACGGCGTAGCGGGGGTGAACCTGCGCTTCAGGGCATCAAGGAGGGACGAGCGGTCAGCTGCCGGGGTGGCTATGGACGCCGGCGCCATGGGCGCCGTATCAACAAGGGGATGCGGACCATTATTGCCCATTCCGGTGGTTCCATTCGCGGCGTGTGCTGTTTGGTGCACAAGCTACAGGGTTGGCATGCAGGAACTGGCGATTCCGTTAACTTGCGCTGCATGCATGTTGTTTTCGCACGAATGGGCAGCAGACACCCTGAGTATTAAGTTCCTGATCTTGGTATAGTCATGTCCAGAACTACTGCCGCAACACTGGCTCTGAGCAAGGCGGGTATCGCCTTCAATGGATTTCCCTATGACTACGATCCGGATGCGCCGCGCATCGGACTGCAGGCGGCCGAGGCGCTGGGGCGCGACCCGGCACAGGTGTTCAAGACGCTGATGGCGGAGGTGGACGGCAAGCCGGTCTGCGTCGTGGTGCCGTCGGACAGCGAAGTCAGCATGAAAAAGCTGGCGGCGGCGTTCGGCGGCAAGTCGGCCAACATGATGAAGCCGGTGGACGCCGAGCGGCTCACCGGCTTCAAGGTGGGCGGCATCAGCCCGTTCGGGCAGCGGAAGGCGGTGCCGACGGCGATCGACGAAACGGCGGAACTCTACGACGAGGTGCTGATCAATGGCGGCCAGCGCGGGCTGCTGATCGGGCTCAGCCCGGCCGACGCGGTGCGGGTCGCGGCGATGCGGGTGGCCGACCTGCTGGCATGAGGTGCCTTCGGGCTACTACTGTCGACGACGCGCCAATCAGTGGGCCGCCGCCATCCGGGGCGCTGCGGCACGCGTATTGCCGGCGCGGCCCGCGCGACGAACGGCACGCTGGCGGGCGGCATGAAGCGTGGGGTCGGCGGCGAGCAGGCGCGCAACTTCGTCCTCGACGAACTGCATGACGGCTTCGGTGGATTTCGCCAGACGGGGGCGACGACGGACAGAGCTCAACGCAACCTCCAGAAAACATATAGCAACAAATACTGATGGAGTTGGGCGCGGTGACTGCTTTGGTCAGCCCCGCTGCCCAACTCCGCTCTGTTCGAGCTACGCACAGGAAGTCATGATTTCGGAATACTTGCCAGCAGTGCAGTAAGTAACGGTTAACGATGGGTGCCGCGCGGGATCGATGGTCGGTCGGCCGCTGCGGGTTTTCGCTTGGGCGTTTCAACGGCCAAACCGTTTCGCGCCATCGGCTAATTCGGCATTCATTCGCCTTGCCCTGAAAAAGCCGCTTGCCTCAAAAGCCGCGCTTCAGTAGGGGTTCGCACAGTCGGGGTGTAGCGCAGCCTGGTAGCGCATTTGTCTGGGGGACAAAGGGTCGCAGGTTCAAATCCTGTCACTCCGACCATTTCCCCCAAAGTTAGAAGTAAGCCTTGAAGGACAGATCGATTGGATAGTGCCCCCAGCGATCCGGTCCCGGCCGAACTCGCTCTGATCAAGGAAAACCTCGCCCGCTGGCCCCAGGCCAAAGGCGGCGAGGTGGCGCTGATCAACCTCAGTGAAAACCACACGTTTCGGGTCGAAGCGCCGGGCGGATTGCGATTCGCCTTGCGGCTCCACCGGGCGCGCTACCAGTCGCGCACGGCGATCGGTAGCGAGCTGGCGTGGCTCGAGGCCATCACCGACCAGACCGACATTCCCGTGCCGCGGCCGATTCCCGGCGCGGATGGCGAGATCGTGCAGGAAGTGGCGCCGGACCGGTTCGCCGCGCTGTTCGCGTTCGAGCGGGGCGAAGCGCCGAGCGAGGAGGGCGACCTCACCGCGCTCTTCAACACGCTCGGGCGCTATGCGGCGACGCTGCACAAGCATGTGAGCGAGTGGACGCAGCCGGAGAAGTTCGTGCGGCCGATCTGGGATGCGGCGGGCATTCTCGACTCCGATGGGCCGTGGGGCAACTGGCGGAAGGCGCCGCATGCCGAGGGCGAGACCGCCGAGGTGCTGGAGGCGCTCGACGGGCGGCTGCGCGAGGACCTGCGGGCCTATGGCACCGATATCGACAAGTTCGGGCTGATTCATGCCGACATGCGGCTTGCCAACCTGCTGGTCGATACGGGCGAGGTGCTGCTGCTCGATTTCGACGATTCCGGCTATGGCTGGTTCCTCTACGATCTCGCGGCCAGCCTCTCGTTCATCGAGACCTCGCCGCAGGTGCCAGCGCTGATTCGGGCGTGGCTGACGGGCTATCTCGAAGTGCGGGCGCTGAAGCCAGAGGACATCCGGATGATCGATGCGATGATCCTGCTGCGGCGCATGGCGCTGCTGGCCTGGATCGCCTCGCATGGCGAGACGGCGCTGGCGCAGCGGCATGCCGAGCGGTTTGCGCTGGACACGGCGGCAATGGCGCGGAAATATCTCAGCCGCTGACGCCAACGGGGGGACGGGCGCCGCATGCGCATCCTTGCCGTTGCCGACCTGCACTACGCGCTGCCACAGTTAGACTGGCTGGTGCAGATGGCGCCGCGCTATGACCTCGTGATCATCGCGGGCGACCTGCTGGATGGCGGCTCGTTTGTGACGCCGTCGGCGCAGATGGTGGTGGTGCTGAAATATCTCGAACGGCTGCGCGGGTTGACCCGGCTGATGGTGTGCTCGGGCAATCACGACCTCAACCATGTCTATTCGAACGGCGAGAAATATGCGCGCTGGGTGCCCTATGTGCGGTCGGCGGCGGCGCATGCGGACAACGATACGATCGAGGTCGATGGGGTGAGCTTTTCGATCTGCCCGTGGTGGGATGGATCGATCGCCAAGAACGCCATCGGTCGGCAGCTGAAGGATGGGGCGGCGCGGCGCGGCGAGCGCTGGTTCTGGGTGTATCACGCGCCGCCGGCCGGGGTGCCGGTGAGCTGGTCGGGGTCGCGCTCGTACGGCGATGCGGAGCTCTCGGCGTGGATTGCGGAGTACCAGCCGGAGCTGGTGTTCGGCGGGCATGTGCATGAGGCGCCGTTCGCGCGCGGCGGCTCGTGGGCCTCGCGGATGGGCAAGACCTGGGTGTTCAACCCGGGCAAGCAGACGGGCGACGTGCCGACGCATATCGCGGTGGATACGGAACTGCGGAAGGCCGCGTGGTTCTCGTTCGAGGGGGCGGGGACGCTGGATTTCGGCGTAGAGGGGGCCGAGCCGGAGGAGATGTATGCGTTTCCGGAGTGGGTGCCGGGGGCGTAAGCCCTACGCCCGAGGTTAGGGCGTGGGGCTGTGTGATGGGTGGGTCAGTACGTGACGAGGGTTTCGTAGCGGACTACCTGTCCTGCCCTGACTAGAGCTACTCCCTCGTCGCCTAACATAGCGTCTGGGTCAAATCGTGCGCTGTGCGCCCACCAGAGTTCATCGCCCTCCCGTCTTGCCGAATTAATCTGCTCGAAGAGGCGCCTCACACCCTCCTCAGTTCGTCTGACAAAGCAGCATGCAGGTCCAGTTCGATGTATCGCCTAGCTCTACAAGCTCGATAACATCCAGCCTTCGCTCCTCGCCCTCAACTTTCGCGATATCGGATTGCGGCCTGCCCGGCTTCTCCGCCACCTCCGTCTGCGTCATGCCTGCAGCATCAGCCCCGTCGGGTTGCAATTGCTGGTCGGCTTGCGTCCCGGTCGGTTGCATACCGGCAACACGCCGCACAAATGCGTACGATGGCAGGCACCCCGCAGCGTCACCTCTTGAGCAAGCTGACGGCAGGCCGTATCGCTGGAAGAAAGGGTTCTTCGAACATCCAAGGGGTTTTGATGAAGCTTGCTATTCTTGTGGCATCGGCGGCGCTGATTTCGTGGTCGAGTGCTTCCGTCGCGGCCGACCTGATCATCGAAACGCCCGAAGCGGTCGATACGAGCTTTGTCGACAGCGGCATCTATCTGCAACTGCTGGGCGGCGTGGTGCTAGAGCGCACTGTGGAGTCTGGCGTTGTTTCGGATGATCCGGATCCCGGAAGTACCGATTTTGATGGAGGCTATGCAGCGGCCGCGACGCTCGGCGTGGTAGTCCTTGAGGGGTTGTCGCTTGAAGCCGACGCGCTCTATAAGGTCGCTGAGACCAAAAGCGGAAGAGACGGGTCGACAACGAGCCTGATGGCCAACGCCAAGTACACGATCCCCTTTAACGACAGTTTCAGCATATATGCAGCGGCCGGCCTCGGCATGATCTGGTACTTTGAGGATCAGCCCTCTCCTAACCTCGACATTGAAGGTTCAGGCCTCGGCTATCAGCTTATCGCCGGCGCAAGCGCAGCAGTTACCGAGGATATATCGCTTCTCGGCGAGGTGCGCTATCAGAACACCTTCGAATGGATTGAGGATGTCGGCGGCGACTTCATTTCGTCGCCGACGGTCACGGTGTTGGCGGGCTTGAAGATATCGTTCTGAGGAGCGGCGCAAGATTGGTGAAGGGCATTTCCGCTTAGGGCGGGGATGCCCTTTTTCGTGACAGGATCGCGGCCAAATCGAACAGCCGCACACCTCGCACTGGTGCCTGCCCCCACACATAGTCCTAGGGCGTGGGGGCCGGCCGGCGTGGAGGGGCCTACAGCCGCGGGTCGTCCTTCAGCGCCGAACCCATAGGCGCGGCTGGCGCCTGCTGGTTGACCAGCGCTTCCAGCACCTCATCCACCATGCCGAGGTGGTCGGAGCGGTCGGCGAACTGGTGCTTGATGTCGGCGAGATAGGTCGTGGCGTCGATCAGGCGGTTGGCGAGGATACGGGCGACGTGGAAGACGATGCCAGGGCGCTGCTGCAGGAAGGCTTCGGCGTTCTCGATGCGGTGCACGACGATCGGCTCGATGGCGCGGACGGTGGCGGTGTGGTCGCGGCCGAGCAGGGCGGAGATTTCGCCGAACACCGCACCGGGCTCGCTCACCAGCGCGACGCGGACGTCGCCGCGCAGGATTTCCACGGCGCCATCGATGAGAATGTAGAGGAGGCCGGAACTGGGGCCTTCGGCGATCAGCGTCTCGCCGGGGCTGTAGCTGAGGCGCGCCAGATCCTCGGTGTAGGAGAGCACTGCCTGCATCGACCGGTCTTCGGGAGTCATCTCGCGCCTCACGACGATTTTGCGACACCTTGCGACATCGTCGCTGACCTAGGCAAGGCCGATCGCGTGGCGGGCTGCCATGCAGCGGTGACGCCCCAGATCAGGCCGCCGACGAGGAAGAAGTGGCGCCAGTGATCGATATCGATGATGGCGGCTTCGGCAGAGAGCGGCACGAACACGGCGACGAGCGGGATCAGCAGTTGCCGGAGCGGGCCGGGGCGGGCGAGGAAAGTGGCGCCGCGCCAGATGGTGACGCCGACGAACAGGATGAGCGCCAGCCCGCCGCCCCAGCCATAGGCGTGCAGCACGTTGACGTAGGTGTTGTGCGGCTCCTCCTTGACGCGGAGGTTGCGGAACTCGAGCGGGCCGAGGCCGAGCGGGTTCTGCAGCGCCAGGTCGAAGGCATAGCCCTGCCGGCCGAAGCGGCCCGATTCGCCGGTATCGTAGTTCTGAGACTGGGTGCGGAGTTCGATGAAGGCGCTGAGGCTGGGGATCGACAGCGCGCCGCCGATGGCGACCACCAGCGCGAGGGCGCCGACGAGCGACAGGGTCAGCATCCGCACCTTGTGCCGCGCCTTCGCTTCGAGCGCGAAAACCAGCACGAAGACGATGAGGCTGGAAATGGCGATGTGGCCCCAGGCAGCGCGCGAAAAGCTCATGAACACGCCGATGGTCAGGATGCCGTAGGCGCCGATGTTCCAGGCGATGCGCTTCGGCTCGCCGGTGAAGACGCGCTGCAGGGCGACCATCGCGGGCAGGACGAGGAAGGGGCCGTAGACGTTGGGGTCGTTGAAGAAGGCCTTGGCGCGGTCGTAGCGGGTGAAGAGGTCGTGGCCGATGCCGAAATAGCCCAGCGTGCCGAGGATGGCGGAGAGGAGCGCGGTGGCGAGGTACGCGCCGAAGATCAGGCGCATCCGCGGCTCGGGATCCTCGGCGACGTAGTTGGCGACCCACCAGGCGGTGAAGAACAGGAAGATCGTCACGGCCTGATAGATCAGCGAGTCGACGAGGCCGTTGTAGCGAACCTGGAACGCGGCGATCAGCGCGAAGGGGACGAAAGCCAGCAGCAGGACGAAGAGACCGATGGTGCGGCGGTGGAAGGCGAAGCCAGCGAACAGCGAGACGCTGAGGACGAGGAGGAAGGCGAACTCGTAGGGCGAGGGTTCGGTGATGACCAGGCCGCCACAGAAGATCCAGACCGCGACGAGGGCGTGAAGCAGGGTGGTGGCGCGGGCACGGAGCCAGGGGGCACCGGGGGCTCGGCCGCTACGGCGGCGCGCGCGAGCGCCCCCTTCACCATCCTTCGGATGGTCCCCTTCCCCCGTTGTCACGGGGGAAGATCCCGATGTGGCCACGTAGGGCGTCACGGTCGGATCCTCACCTGTGCGAAGCACGGGGGAGGGGGACCAGCGAAGCTGGTGGAGGGGGCGGCTATGGAGGTCATTCTGCAGCCGCTGCGGTGTCATCCCTGCGAAAGCAGGGACCCACGTCACCACCAGCGCAGGTCCTGAGTCGGGTCTCTGCTTTCGCAGGGATGACAGCGTTGGGGGTGTTGAGAGGCTGGTGGCCCATGCGGAACACTCAGAACGCGTTCTGGCGTTTGGTGATGAGCGAGATGGGGGTCATCAGCACGATCTTCAGGTCGAGCCAGAGCGACCAGTTCTCGATGTAGTAGAGGTCGTGGTTGACGCGCTGCATGATCTTTTCGACCGTGTCGGTCTCGCCGCGCCAGCCGTGGATCTGGGCCCAGCCGGTCATGCCGGGCTTCACCCGGTGGCGGGCGAAATAGCCCTCGACGGCGTCGTAGTAGAGCTTGTTGTCGGCCTTGGCGGCCAGCGCATGCGGGCGCGGCCCGACGATGGAGAGTTCACCCATCATCACGTTGAACAGCTGCGGCAGCTCGTCGATCGAGGTCTTGCGGATGAACTTTCCGACCTTGGTGACGCGCGGGTCGTCCCTGGTGACCAGCTTGGCGGCGGTGGCATCGAGCGTGTCGGTGCGCATCGAGCGGAACTTCCACATGTCGATCAGCTGGTTGTTGAAGCCGTGGCGCTTCTGCCGGAAGAACACCGGGCCGGGGCTGTCGAGCTTGATGGCGATGGCGGTGCCGATCATCACCGGCGACAACAGGATCAGCGCTGCGATGGCGACCAGCTTGTCGAACAGCCACTTGAACACGAGGTTCCAGTCGGAGATCGGGCGGTCGGCCATGTCGAACACCGGGATTCCGCCGATGTAGCTGTAGGCCTTGCGGGTGAATTTCAGCTTGCTCATGTGGGCCGAGAGCCGGATATCGACCGGCAGCACCCAGAGCTGGCGCAGCATGTCGAGCACGCGGTGTTCGGCGAACAGCGGCATCGAGACAAGGACGAGATCGACGCGGGTGCGGCGGGCGAACTCGATGAGCTCCGCGACGCCGCCGAGCTTGGCGACGCTGGCGACGGATTCGGGCGAGCGGTCGTCGTTGCGGTCGTCGAAGACGCCGATCAGCTGGATATCGTCCTTGCCGATGGTGTCAATCGAGGCGATCAGCGACTCCGCATCCTTGCCGCCACCGACGATGACGGTGCGGCGGCGGAACTTTCCCGCCCTAGTCCAGCGGGAGACCAGCAGGTGCAGCGCGGCACGCCAGCCGAGAATCACGACGAGGCCGACGGCCCAGAAGGCGGCGATCCACGAGCGGGACAGTGCCTCGCTGCGATCGAACAGCAGCACCAGCGCGCCGAGCACGACGAAGGCGGCGGTCCAACTGGCGGCCACCCGGGCGAACTGCTCGAGCCGCAGCCGGTAGGCAGCGACGCCGTGCATGCCCCAGCGGGCGATGAAGACTTCGGCGACGGCGACGAGGCCAAGGGTCGTCAGCGCGCTTAGCAGCGTGTCGCCACCGTTCAGCCCGAAGACGACGAGGCCGGTGATGGTCAGCAGGGCGATTTCCGCCGCCTGGGCGATGCCGGTGGTGACGGTAGCCGAGTAGGCGCGATCATAGGGCTGGTCGGCGACCATGGCCGCGAGGTCGTTGAGGGTGTTCGGCGCGGCGGGCTTGGCCGGCTGCGCAACATGGTCGAGGACAGCCTGCTTGGGATCGAGATGGAACATGATCTGCCGGGGCTCTGGTCTATCGGGTGGAGAGTGAGGGTTGTGTGGCGGCGGTGCCGCGATGGCGACGGGCGGCCAGCGCTTCGCGGTAGAGCGCTTCGATGCGGTCGGTCATGTGGGCGACCGAGAAACCGGCGCGGATGTGGCCGAGGCGGATGTCGGCCTCGCGGGCAGCCGCTGCGGGGTCGTCGAGGAAGCCCTGCATGGCGCGGCCGAGAGCCTTGGCGTCGGCGGCTGGAACGAGGCTCTGCGCCGTCGGGCCGAAGATTTCGCGGATGCCGCCGACATCGGTCGCGATGACCGGGCGGTTGGCCGAGGCGGCCTCGAGGATGACGTAGGGCAGCGACTCGGCGAGCGAGGGGACGACTTCGCAGCGGCCGAGGTGCAGGGTCGGGCGGGCCGGCTTCACCCCGAGGAGCGTGACGCGGGTTTCGAGCCCGAGGCGGGTGATCTGCGCCTTCACTGCGTCGAGGTCGGGGCCGCCACCGGCCATCACGAGGGTGGCGGGGCGACCGTCCGGGGCGCGGAGCGGGGCGAGGGCGTCGAGCAGGTATTCGATGCCTTTGACCGCGCGAAACTCACCGATGAAGACAAAGTCGGCGGCGTCGGGGGAGGGGATGATCGGCTCGAATTCTTCGGGCGCCAGGCCGTTGTGGATCACCGGGGCAGGGCAGCGCGGCGCGGCGATCTGGTCGATGTAAGCGGCCTGCGCGAAGGCGCTTTCGAACACGATGCCGTCGGTTGCCGCTGCCAGCAAGTGCTCGACCTGACGGAAGGCGCGACCGGCGACGGAGCCTGCGGCATAGTTCAGCACGCCGCCATGCGGGGTGTAGAGCGCAACGCGCGAGCGGGCGCCGATGCGGGCGAGACGGGCATTGAGGCCGCCCTTGGCGCCGTGGCCGTGCAGGACGTCGACCTCAAGCGCGTCGGCGAGGCGGCGGACCTTCAGGGCCGAAAAGATGTCATCGGGGCCGAACAGGCGGGGGATCGGCAGCGAGTGGATGCCCAGCGGGGCAAAGGGGCGGAGGCGGTCGAACCGCTCTTGGCTCAACGCATCGGTGTGGAGGCTGTCGGCGACGATGCC
>CAIMLX010000085.1 GCA_903842455.1 uncultured Hyphomicrobiales bacterium
CGATGGGATGGGGTCAGAACCGTAACATGTCGTCAACAGCTGGCAGCTTGCGGAACAAGTCCGGGCGATAGGCTTTCGAGCGCACCGACTGCGCGATCAAGCCGTGGTCGGCGGGCTCGCAGGTGAAACGGATCTTGGCGGCGTGGCGCCCGTCACGAGATGGGAACAACAGATATGCGAAGGAGGGCGCATCCTTGCGGAAACGCCCTCCTACGCCCACGGATCGGGTCCTACAGGAAGTCGAAGTTGGCCGGGTTATAGCCAAAGTCGAATGCATTGCCGAGGTCGAAGGGCTGAGTGACGCCTTCCAGCGTCATGGTCTGGTTGCCCCAGGACACAGTTGTGCCGGTAGCCCCGACCGTCACGGTGATGTCTGCCAAATCCAGGCCGAGAGCTCCGTTGAACGCGATCTGGTCACCTTCGGAGGCGTTGAAATCCAGCACCCGGTCGAGGTTGCCAAAAACGAACATATCGCCGCCCGCACCACCGGTCAGCTGATCTCGGCCCGCGCCACCATCCAGCAGGTCGTTGCCAGCATCACCGAAAATCCGGTCGACACCAGCACCGCCCAGCATCCGGTCATCGCCGTCGCCCCCGCGAACGATGTCATTGCCCTGACCCGCGTCGATTCGGTCATTGCCTGCGCCGCCGGAGACGTTGTCATTGCCGCCAAGCGACAGAATCGTGTCGTTGCCTTCGCGCCCTTCCATCCGGTTGGCCGCGGCGGTGCCGGTCAGGTTGTTGTCCTGTGCATCGCCGATCAGTTGTGGGGCCGGCGGGGTGACAGTACCGGGGGCAGGGTTGAAGCCGCCTGCGTTGGTGAAGATTGGCGAGGTGCCGCCGACCAGAGCCACGTCGGAGACCACGATCTTTTCGAGCTGCAGCCCTGCGTAAGCCCCGCCGATACCGGCCGCAGGCGATTCCGAAACATAAAAGAAGTCGGCTCCATTCTTGGACTGGTCTGGGTCAACATCCAGCGGGTTCGCGGTCGACACGCCAAAGGTGGTGACCTGACCGGTTGCGGTGGTGACGGTCAAGCCGCTGATGGCACCGGCGCCGCCGATCAGCTGTCCGGTGACCGGATCAAAGCTGGCCGGTACGAAGGTGATTTCCACGGTGTCGATCTGCGAGTTGTCGGCGATCGCGTACCAGTTGGTGGCACTGTTCGCGTCGAGCAGCGGGGTTGAGACGACTTGCAACGGACGGACGCCGTTCACGCCGTAGATGTTGACCACGCCTTCGTTGCCGTTGCTCTGAGCATAGGACTGGCTGTTGACCAGTTCCAACGCAGTGCCAGAGTAAGCAAGTGGCACGAGCAACGTGCGAGGTTGCAGGTTCAGGTAGACGTCGCTCGACAGGCCCTTTTGGAGGCCCATGAGCTTGAACGCTTCGTTGAGCGAGGTCACGCCTGGAGCTGCAACCGAAGTTGCGGTAATGTTGGTTCCGCTCGTGTGCGATGCGGAGAACAACGCAAAACCGTCAGCCATCGTTGGGTTGGCGAGAAGTGCGTCATAGACCACCTTCTCTTGAGTCCGGCGAGCTGCGTTTCCGTGCATGGCTGGGATTCGCGACAGTGCGTCGAGATCGTCGTTGATGACGGTTTCCCAGGTGACGCTGAACTTCTTGCCGAATTTCTCAACCTTGTACGATCGCTTGGAATCGCTGATTGATCCCTCTGGGTACGGTGCCCCTTCAGGAACCATTTCCAAGTTTGGCGATTCGCCAAGCTGAATGCGGTTGATGTTCTTGAAGTCCTCGACCGATTGAGCTTGGCGAGCCCAAAGCGACCAGGTGTAAGGTGCTTCTTCGTAGGCGGCTCGCAGGGTCTTTGTCGCTGCGTCGAGCAACAGGTTGGCAAACGATCCGCTGGTGTGGTACGCCTCTGCTGAGCGTCGCACGTTGAG
>CAIMLX010000086.1 GCA_903842455.1 uncultured Hyphomicrobiales bacterium
CGGCCCCCGCCGTAGTAGAGGGTGAGGAAGGGATTCCCGTCGCGGCCGCGGCCACCGGCGATGTGGCCGAGCAGTGCCGCCGGCACGCGAAACCCCTCGAGCCCGAAATACGCGATCAGGCCGGGCATGGCCGGGCCGAGATCGGCGGTGGTGAAGCCGGCGTCGTAGAGCTTCAGGTCAAAGGAGCGGCGCGGGCTGCCGTCCTCCTCGACGTCGAGGAGCAGCCGGTCTTGCGCCGGAACGCGGCCGGCGGCGCGATTGAAGAGCCCGAGCGCGAGGTCGGCAGGCGCCCCCGGCCCCAGCAGGTCGCGGATACGAGCGCCGGTATCGGCGACGTTGCGCGCCGGGTTGGCCACATAGCGAGAGACGGCGGCGCGGGTGGCGTCGCCCGGGTCCCACTTGACGGCGCGGTGCACCAGCATCGGGTGCCCGGCACGGCGGGCGATGTCCCAACCGCGCTGGATCGGAAACTCGCAGTAGAGTTTCAGCGTGCTGCGCTCGCCCTCGCGCTCGAAACCGAGATGCAGCGTGGTGGAGAGCGGCAGGTCGGTGGCGACGAGGTCGGCCATCTCCGGCTCGAGGCCGAGCAAAGTGGCGACGCGGACCAGTTCAGCCACCTGCTGTGCGGTGATACCCGATGCCGGAACCGAGAGCAGGTAGCGGTCGGTGAGCGCCGCGCCGGGCACCAGCTTGACCGAACTCTCGCCCATCACCGGCAGGCCAAGGCCCTCGGCGAAGCCGCGCAGGACGGCTTCGGGCGGATCAGGCTCCCGGCGCGTGGATGGCATCGAGCAACTCCAGATGCGTGGGCATGGATTGGGTGATGGCGGCGTTCTGGCGCTTCAGGTCGGCAAAGTATCGGTCGAGTTCAGCCGGCGGGGCAAGCAGCACGCGCGGATGGGTGCGGCGCGGGTAGCGGCCGGCCCCCGCGAGGATGAAGTAGTGGTTGGTGTCGGCGAACACCGAGCTGTCGACCGGCTCGATCTGGCCGAACTCGTCGTAGAGCGCCAGCAAATCCTCGAAGCTCGTCGGCAGCGGTACCGAGCGGGCGTCGCGCCAGAACGGCTCGGTACGGCGATTGACATAGTAGTGGAGGAGGACGAAGTCGCGGATCTCGTCCCACAGCCGGGTCATGCGGCGGTTGTAGGCGTCCCGCAGCGCCGGCAGGGTGTCGGCGGTGGGCAGGTACTCGAACAGCAGTTCGATGCCGCGCAACGTGGCGTGCAGCCCGGTGGATTCGATCGGCTCGACGAAGCCACCGCTCAGCCCGATGGCGATGCAGTTCTTCTTCCAGAACTCGGTGCGGTGACCGATCCGCATCTTCAGGAGCCGCGGATCGGCCGTGCGGCGGCGCTTCAGGCCCGCCTGGGCAATCAGCGTCTCGGTCGCCTTGTCGTCGTCGACATGGGCGCTCGAATAGACGTAGCCCATGCCGGTGCGCGAACTGAGGGCGATCTGCCACACCCAGCCGGCATCGGGCATGGCGGTAGCGTGGGTGTAGGGCGGCACGTCGTCGGACCGCGTCACCGGCATGGCGACGGCGCGATCGTTGAGCAGCTGGTGGTTCCAGTCGATCCACGGGTCCTGCAGCGCCTCCTCGGAGAGCACGCCGCGGAAGCCGGTGCAATCGACGAACAGGTCGGCGGTCAGCCGGCGGTCGCCGCCGATATCGATGGCAGCGATCGCGCCGTCTGGCGCCAGTTCGACATTGGCGACCTGGCCGAACAGGTGCGTGACGCCTTCGCCGGTGGCGATCTCGCGCAGGTAGAGGGCCAGCGCGCCGGCATCGAGGTGGTAGGCGTAAGTGCCCTGCTCGATGATGGGCGACGAGCGGTCGAGCGGACGTGGCGCGCGGTGCGCTGCCGCGAGGTGCTGCTGCACGGCGAGCCCGGCATAGGGTCCGACATCGAGGCCGGCCTGCCGCCGGGCGAACCAGTAGTGGAAGGCATCGTTGCCGCCCAGCCGCTGCCCAGCCATGCCGAAGGGGTGCCAGTATTCGTGCCCCGGCTCGATCCAGTCGGTGAAGCGGATGGCCAGCTTGTAGCTGCCCGAGACGCGCCGCATGAACTCGGCCTCGTCGAGGCCGGTGGCGCGGACGAAGCGGACCATCGACGGGATTGTCGCCTCCCCTACCCCGATGGTGCCGATGTCGGGGCTTTCGACCAGCGTGATCTTGACCCGCTGCCGGCGCAGCATGC
>CAIMLX010000087.1 GCA_903842455.1 uncultured Hyphomicrobiales bacterium
GATCCATCCTGAGCGCTCAACCCGAGCGCGCCATCCGACGCGTCTCAGGCTGGATCCCGGCCTCCGCCGGGATGACGTCGAGAGCGTCACGAAGTCGGTGTTCATGGCCCGCCCCTCAATGCATGTTGTCGTGGGCAAGGCCGGTCGTGTGGCCCTTGGTGCCCATGATCCAGCCGATGACCTCGTTGCGCGAGGTATCCGGCAGCGCGGACTCTGCGAAGTTGGTGCCCTGGTAGAGCGCCATCACCCGGTCGCAGCAGTAGAAGATGTCATCCATCCGGTGGCTGATGATGATCACCGCCACGCCGTGGTCCTTCAGCGAGCGGACGAGATCGAGCACCTTGCCGACCTCCTTGATGGCGAGGGCCGCCGTCGGCTCATCCATGATCACCAGCTTGCCGTCGAAGGCGGTCGCCCGGGCGATCGCCACCGCCTGGCGCTGCCCGCCGCTGAGGTCCTCGGTGTTCTGGTCGACCGACTTGACGTGGATATGCAGCCGGTCGAGATGCTCGCTCGCCATGCGGCGGGCCCGCTTGTGGTCGACGATGGTGAGCGGCCCGAACTTCGTGCCCGGCTCGCGGCCGAGGTAGATGTTCTCGTAGATCGGCATGTTCCCGGCGAGCGCGAAGTCCTGGTAGACCATCTCGATGCCGAGCTTCTGCGCCTCCTTGGGCGATGAAAAGCTCACCGGCGTGCCGTTGAAGATCAGCTCGCCCTCCGACGGCTTGAACAGCCCGGAGAGGATTTTCATCAGCGTCGACTTGCCCGCGCCGTTGTCGCCGACGACGCCCAGCACTTCGCCCGGCCCGACGTGGAAGTTCACGTCGCGCAGCGCAGTGATGGCGCCGAAGAATTTCGATATGCCCCTGGCCTCGAGCAGCGGTGCTGCCATGCCCAATTCCTCCCGGCCGCAGCTCCGTTCACGTTTTGTGGAACGAATGATGCAGCAGTCCCCGTTGGTGGAATGTTTATTCTATTTCGCCTTGACTCGTCAAGCGCCGGAGTTCCAGATGTGGAACGTGAAAAACCCGTGCGGCACTGGCAGAAGTTCATGGCCTATGCATGCACTTATCGCGCACATTGCCCGCTGATTTGGGGAGCATCGCACGCTCGATGGACGACGCAGACAACCTGGACGAGGACGTGGTCGACGCGCCCCGCGACTTCCCGTCGCTGCGCACGCTGATCGCCGCTCGCGCCGCGCGGCTGCCACGACGCCTCGGGCAGGTGGCCGAGTTCGCGCTCGCCAACCCCGACGACATCGCTTTCGGCACGGCGGCAAGCGTGGCGCAGCGTTCGGGCGTGCAGCCCTCGACACTGGTGCGCTTCAGCCAAGCGCTGGGCTACCAGGGCTTCTCCGACCTGCAGGAAGTGTTCCGGGCCCGCCTGCGCGACCGCGTGCCGTCCTATGACGAGCGGCTGAAGCAGTTGCGCCAGCATGGCGGTGCGTCGAAGGCCGGGCTGATGCTCGAGGGGTTCGCCGAGGCTGCCGAGCGCTCGGTCGCCGAGTTCCGCCACAAGGCCGACCACGCAGCGCTCGACAAGGCCATCGACCTGCTGACCCGGGCCGAAACCATCTACCTGATCGGCCTCCGCCGCTCCTTCCCGGTCACCGCCTACATGGCCTACGCCATGGGCAAGCTGGGGATCCGCAACATCCTCGTCGACGGCATTGCCGGGCTCGGCGCCGAGCAACTGGGCTTCATCTCCGACCGCGACGCCGTGGTGGCCATCAGCTTCACTCCCTATGCGAGCGAGACCGTAGCGCTGGCCCACACCGCGAGCGGACGGAAGGCCAGGCTGGTGTCGATCACCGATTCGGTGTTCTCACCCATCGCCCCGATTGCCGACGTGTGGCTCGAAGTGGTCGAGGCCAACTTCGAAGGCTTCCGCTCGATGGCGGCGACGATGGCCCTGGCGATGACACTGGCGGTTGCCGTGGCGGAGCGGCGGGGCGAGCGGGGGTAGGATACCCCCTCTCCTCAGCTCTGCTACGGCGCTGAAGCGCCTAGCGCCGCTATCCTCTCCCGCAAGGGGCGAGGAGGCGATGGAGCCGCAACGTTCGAGTTTGCGCCTCCTCCCCCTTGGCGGGGGAGGATAGTGGAGCTTGTGAGCGCCAGCGAACTAGCGAAACTGAGGAGAGGGGGTTACCAGACCCTCAGTCCGCCTGCCCATCCCGCTGCGGATACGCCGTCTTGATCGGCAGGTGCCCGCCGAACACCGTCTGCTCGTAGTCGATCACCGCGCCGGTCATCGGGGCGGATTCGGGGCTGGCGAGGAAGGCGATCATCCGCGCCACGTCATCGGCCTTCAGCAGCTTGCCGAACGGGCGGCTCTTTTCGGCCGCCTCGAGCCAGTTGTCGGGCGCGTCGTGGAACTTCTTCAGCGTCTCGTGCTCGCCGGGGGTGTCGACCCAGCCGGGCAGCACGACGTTGGAGCGGATGCGATCCATGTTGAACGCGTTCGCGGTGTTCTTGGTCAGGTTGAGGATTGCCGCCTTGGAGGCCGAGTAGGCCGCGAGATTCTGCCCGCCGACATGGGCGTTGACCGACGAGATGTTGACGATCGAACCGCCGCGCCCCTCACGCTGCATGATCTTCACCGCGTCCTGCAGCAGGAAGAACGGCGCGCGGATGTTGATGGCGAACATCCTGTCGAACAGTTCGAGGTCAGTATCGAGCAGCGTGCCGCGATCGGTGAGCCCGGCAATGTTGCACACGATATCGACGCGTCCGAAAGCGGCATCGACAGCCGGGATGACGCGCTGCACCTGCTCGTGGATAGCAAGGTCGGTCTCGATGAACAGGGTCTTGGTCCCCGCGTCGCTGAGCGCGGCCGCTGCCGCCTCGCCCTTGTCCTTCCGGCGATCGACCAGCACGATGCCGGCCGCGCCGCGGGCGGCGAGCAGCCGCGCCGTCGCTTCGCCGATGCCCTGCGCTCCGCCGGTGATGACCGCAACCTGGCCGGCTACGGACGAGTGAGAATAGGCGTCGGACATGATGGGGACTCTAGGTCGGATATGGGCGGCGGGACACTAGGCGGCGGGTTCCATCTTTGGAAGTCCCCTTTGGGATGATCCCGGCCCTACCCTTCCAGCATCCACTCATGCTCGGGCGCGTTATGGAACTTCCACGTCCGCTTCGGCCCGGCCATCACGTTGAGGTAGTAGACGTCGTACCCCGCCACCGCCGCCACCGGGTGATAGCCCTTGGGCACCAGCACCACGTCACCATCCTCGATCAGCATCGTCTCGTCGAGCGAGCGATCGTCGGTGAACACCCGCTGGAAACCGAACCCCTGCGGCTTCGAAAACCGGTGGTAATACGTCTCCTCGAGAAAACTCTGCCGCGGCAGGTCGTCTTCGTCGTGCCGGTGCGGCGGATAGCTCGAGGTGTGCCCGCCCGGCGTGATCACCTCCACCACCAGCAGCGAGTCCGCCTCCGCCGTCTCCGGCAGGATGTTGCTGGGGTACCGCGTATTGGTGCCCTTGCCGCGCGTCAGCCGCTCGACCTGCTGCGGCCCGATCGCCCGCGGCGGCCGCGCGCCGCGTCTGCCCGGCGCCGAGCACACCGCCACTTCGAGCGGTGTCAGCGCCTCGATGCGCCACTCCGCTCCGGCCGGAGCATACACCGAGTGCGCCGGCCCCTCGAACGGGCTCATCCGCTCGCCGACGAGGAAATCCTGCCCGTCCACTGTCACCTTCGCCTTGCCGGCGATCAGCACGATGCACACCTCGCGGTCGTCGCCGCCGCCCCGCGCTATGTCGCCCGGCGACGGCAGCTTGTGCAGGTCGAAGCCGACATAGGTCCACCCGGCGCTTTCGGGGGTGACGTGGTGCACATGCCCGATCGGCGCGGCGGGCCTAACTCTTAGGTTTGGCATTGTCGTCCTTGGCCAGTTCGTTCTCGAAGTTGATGAAGAACATCCACACGCCATAGGCGAGGGCCGCCAGCGTGATCATCCCCCAGAACTGGTCCTGGTTGTAGATCCACTCGAAGCCGCACCATACGCCGAGGCCGCCCACCAGCAGCACCCGCCGCCACAGCGGCTTGAACCAGGGCATAGACAGCACGCGGGGCTTCTTGTCGGCTTCACTCATCGATCAGGCGCTCCATGTCTCGTCGCCCCTCAGCCTAGAGGGTTTCCACCGGTCTCGCCACTGCCCCCTCAGGCCGCCGCGGCCTCGGGGCTGACGACGCGGAGCACTGCGCCGGCGAAGAGCAGCTTGACGTGCTGGCGGATCATGAGCAGTTGCTCGGGCAGCACGCCGGGCCGGCCCAGCGCCTTGGCCATGATGATGCTGCCGTCGATGACGCAGCAGATCGTGCGGGCCAGGCTTTCCGCGTCCACCGCCTCGCGCGGGCTGTAGGCGGCGAGCGCCGCTTCGATCAGGTCGGTGAAGAAGCCATTCCACCCGGTTACCGTCTCGGTGACCATGGCGCGCACGTCCCGGTCGAACAGCCGGTCCTGGTAGGTCATGGTGGCCACGAGGCAGCCGGGATGGCCGTCCGGAAGCCCGCCCATGACCTCGGCGAACAGGTTGAGGCCAATCAGCAGGCGCTGCAGCGGGTCATCGGTCAGTTCGGCGGCACGGCCGAAAACCTGCTCCAGCAGCCGGTCATTCTGCTCGGCATAGCGAACCAGCAAACCCTTGGCGAGTTCGTTCTTGTCCCTGAAATGGTAGAAGAAGCCGGACTTGGTGATGCCGGCCTCGGCGATCAGTTCCTCTATCGAGGTGACGCCGAAGCCCTTGGACAGCACCGCCGCCTCGGCGATGTCGAGAATCTTCTCGCGAGTCTCGTTCCCTTTGCGCATGGGCAGTTCCTCTCCGGATTAGTGTACCGCCGGTACGGTTCTGGGCCCCGATTGCCCTCCGCGATCGGCACCCCCAGGGTGCTTATCGACACTCAAACCACTCTGGCTGCTGACCAATTCTCGGTGACCCGGGACTTGACCGTCCGACTGCTAGGACCGGATCGGCAAAGTCTTCATAAGTCTCCCACCCACGGCGACCGGCAATAGACCCGATCGCCGTTCCAATCAAGAGACAAGGAGACGTTTGATGCGTCATGCCACGCACAAGCTTCCGCAACTGAACGGACAGATGTTCGTCACTGACGGTGGCATTGAGACTCATATGATCTTCAACGAGGGGCACGAGGTGCCGGACATGGGCGTCTATGTGCTCATCATGAGCGAAGACGGCCGCGCAGCCATGCGGGATTACTATCGCGCTTACATTCCGATCTGCCAGCAGGCCGGGCAGGGGTTCCTGTTCGACACCAACACCTGGCGCGCCAATCCCGATTGGGGAACGCGGGCGGGATACTCCGCGGCAACGCTGCGCGAGGTCAACGTCAAGGCGGTGGCGTTCTGCCAGGAGATGCAGGCGGAGTTCGCAGCCGCCGGCGTCCCGTCCATCATCTCCGGTGTCATTGGCCCGCGCCGCGATGCCTGGCAGCATGATGGCCGGATGACGGTTGAAGAGGCGGTCGCCTACCACACGCCACAGATCGAGGCGTTCGCGGCGACGGATGCGGACTACGTGACCGCCTACACGCTGACCAACGTGCCCGAGGCGGTCGGGATTGCCCGCGCCGCGCAGAAGGCCGGGCTGCCGGTGGTGCTCAGCTTCACGCTCGAGACCGATGGCAACCTGCCGGGCCGCCAGCCACTCGAAGCGGCGATCGCCGAAGTGGACGCGGCGACCGGCGGCTATCCGGCCTACTACATGATCAACTGCGTCCATCCGATCCATTTCGCACCGGTCATTCGCCAGGGCGGGACCTGGGTCAACCGCATCGGCGGCCTCCGGGTCAACGCGTCGATGATGAGCCATGCCGAGCTGGACGAAGCGCCTGAACTCGATATCGGCAACATCACCGACCTGGCCCAGCGCTATCATCGCGTGCTGCCCCTGCTACCCAATGTCCGGGTCATCGGCGGCTGCTGCGGCACCGATCACCGCCATATCGGCGCAATCGCACAGACCTGCCTGCCGGGCCAGCATCATCACCATCACTGATCCCGACCTTCAACCGAGCGGGGGGCCCGAAAGGACCGCTCAAATGAGCACTCTTGAACTCGGCGATATCGCCGCACCAACATCGCAACACACTGGATGGCTGGCTCGCCTGTGGGCCGGCTGGAAGCGGCGCAGGGCGCAGCGGCTGGCGCTGCTTGACCTTTCGAGAATGGAACCGCGCCTGCTGCGTGACATGGGCATCGAGCCCCTCGACGTCATCAACGCGCTGGATGGACGGGGCCGTTCGCGACTGGTTGATCGGGTGCGCCAGCACTAGCTGGCAGCCGGCAGGCTGCTGGAGGCGTTTCGGTCCCCGGGGTGTGCTTCATCAGTCACATCCCTCCGCCGAGCCGCCCAGGCAGCCTGTCGAGGCGTCCGGCGCTAAGCCGGAAAACCCTGCGTCTCCACCGTGTAACCGGCCGCGCTCATCACCCGCATCAGTTCCTTGTAGCCCACCTGCGCCATCCGCAAAGGCGGATTCTCCTTGGGCGGCTGCTCGGCCTCGACCACGAACCAGCCCTCGTAGCCATAATCGGCAAAGCGCTGGACGATGGCGCCGAAATCCAGCGACCCGTCGCCCGGCACCGTGAACGCCCCGAGCGCCACCGCATCGAGGAAGCTCTGCCGCGTGCGATCCAGCCCATCCACCACGGCGCGCCGGATGTCCTTCACATGCACGTGGTTGATGCGGGCGTGATGGTTGTCGATGGCCCGCAGCACATCGCCGCCGGCAAACGCCAGGTGCCCGGCATCGAGCAGCAGCGGAATGCCCTCGCCCGAGTGCCGCATGAACGCTTCGAGCTCCGGCTCGGTCTCGACCACCGCCGCCATGGGGGGATGGTCGCTCAGCGGCATACCCTGCCCGGCGCACCACTCGCCGAACGAGGTGACCCGCCGCGCATATTCCTTCATCTCGTCGTCGGAGAGTTTCGGCTTCGTCGCCAGCGGCTTCGTCCGATCCCCCTGGATCGAGCGGCCGACCTCGCCATAGACGATGCAGGGCGCATCCACCGCCTTGAACAGCTCGATCATGGGCGCGATGCGGTCCTGGTTGGCGGCCAGCTCCTCGTTCACCAACGTGCCCGAAAACCACCCGCCGCACAGCGTCACATCGGCCGCCTTGAGGATCGGCAGCATCGTCGCCGGATCCTCCGGAAACCGCCGCCCCTTCTCCATCCCGGTAAACCCGGCCGAGCGCGACTGCCGCAGGCACTCCTCCAGCGACACATCATCGCTCAGTTCGGGCAGATCGTCGTTCCACCACGCAATCGGCGACATCCCCAGCTTGGCTTTTGGCATGCTTGCTCCACTAAACTGCCCCTCATCCGTCTCGCCCTTCGGGCTCGCCACCTTCTCCCTCAAGGGGAGAAGGGAGAGGGTGCGCTAACTCATGCATTAAGGCGCTGTCGCCCCTCTCCCCTTGAGGGAGAGGGTGGCCGCGAAGCGGCCGGGTGAGGGGACGTTCAGTCCCTACAACCGCTGCCCCTTAAGCCCTTCCTCATACTCCCGGCGCGCCGCGTTCACGCTGGGCCGCACCGAAACCTCCGGCACCGCCACGTCCCACCAATGACCACCGGCTTCCGTCGCGATCAGCGGATCGGTGTCGATCACCAGCACCGTCGTCCGCTCCACTGCCGCCGCTTCGCGCAGGGCGCTTTCGAGCTCCGCTACCGAGAACACTTTTCGCGCCCAAGCCCCCATCGACGCCGCGTGCGACGCAAAGTCGATCTCGGGCAGCACCTCGTGCTTGGTGTCCTTCAGCAGGTTGTTGAAGTTGGCCCCGCCGGTCGCCATCTGCAGCCGGTTGATGCAGCCGAAGCCGCGATTGTCGAGCACCACGATGGTGAGCTTCTTGCCCAGTTGCACCGAACTCGCGATCTCCGAGTTCATCATCATGTAGCTGCCATCGCCCAGCATCACGACCACCTCGTCATGCGGCTTCGCGAGCTTCACACCCAGGCCCCCGGCAATCTCGTAGCCCATGGTCGAGAAGCCGTAATCCATGTGGTAGCTGCCCGGCGCCCCGGCCGGCCACAGCTTGTGCAACTCGCCCGGCAGCCCGCCCGAGGCACAGACCAGCGTCACCCCCGAGCCCTTGGCGCGCGCCACCGCGCCGATCACCTGCGCGTCGGAGGGCATTTCGTTGGTCGGATCGGTGACGGCCTTGGCCGCTGTGAGCCACTCGGCCTTGCCGGCCCGCGCCGTTTCCTGCCACGTGTCGGACGTCCGCCAGGACCCGAGCTTGCCGTCGAGCAGGTCGAGCCCGACCTTGGCGTCGGCGATCAGCGGCATGGCGCGGTGCTTGTAGGCGTCGAAGGCCTGCGTGTTCAGCCCGACAAGCCTGACATCATCGGCCTTGAACAGCGCCCACGAGCCGGTGGTGAAATCCTGCAGCCGCGAGCCGACCGCCAGCACCAGGTCGGCCTGCTCGGCGAGCAGGTTCGAGGCCGACGAGCCGGTCACGCCCACCGAGCCCATATTGAGCGGATGGTCGTGCGGCAGCGAGGATTTGCCGGCATTGGTCTCCATCACCGGCACGCCGTGCCGTTCGGCGAAGGCCCTGAGCCTCTCCGCTGCGCCCGAATAGAGCACGCCGCCGCCCGCGATGATCACCGGCTTGTGGCTGGCGCGGATCGCCGCCACCGCCGCTTCGAGCTCATTGGCATCCGGCATCGGCCGCCGCTGCAGCCACACCCGCTCGGCAAAGAACGCCTCGGGATAATCATAGGCCTCGGCCTGCACGTCCTGGCAGAGGCTGAGCGTCACCGGGCCGCATTCGGCCGGGTCAGTCAGCACCTGCATGGCGCGGTTCAGCGCCGAAATGATCTGCTCGGGCCGGGTGATGCGGTCGAAATAGCGCGACACCGGCCGGAACACGTCGTTGGCGCTGATCGTGCCGTCACCGAACGATTCCACCTGCTGCAGCACCGGGTCGGGGGCGCGGTTGGCGAACACGTCGCCGGGCAGCAGCAGCACCGGAATGCGGTTCACATGCGCCAGCGCCGCCGCCGTCACCATGTTGGTGGCGCCCGGTCCGATCGAGCTGGTCGCCGCCATGAAGCGCCGCCGGAAGCTCGCCTTGGCGAACGCCACCGCTGCATGCGCCATGCCCTGCTCGTTATGCGCCCGATAGGTCGGCAGCTCGTCGCGCACCTGATACAGCGCCTCGCCCAGCCCCGCGACATTGCCATGCCCGAAGATCGCGAACACCCCGCCGAAGATCGGCACGGTCTCCCCATCGATCACGGTCATCTGCCGCGTCATGAACTTCGCCAGCGCCTGCGCCATGGTGAGGCGGATGGTCTTCTGCGTCATTGTTCTCTCCTCCTCACACGTCGGGTGCGTTGCCCCCCACCCTTGATCCCTCCCCACAAGGGGGAGGGAGACGATGTTTCACCGTTCTCGACACCACGACTCCCTCCCCCTTGTGGGGAGGGTAGCGAAGCTGTCGCGGAGCGACATAGCGGAGCTAGGGTGGGGGTAAACCACCCCGCAACACCCGCTACCCCTCCCAAATCTCCACCAGCGCCCTGAACCGGCCGGCCATATCGGCCACCGCTTCCTCGTCCGTCATCGCCCCAGCAAACCACGCCTTCGCCGCTTCGGCAAAGATCGTCCTGCCCACCGCAAACCCGCGCACCGTCCGCGCGCCCTTTGCTGCCGCGAAGGCCCGCGCCAGTTCGTCCTGCGGCGCCTCGAGTCCCAGCAGCACCACGCCGCGGCAATACGGGTCGCGCGTTTCGATGACCTGGTCGATCGCCTCCCAGGCACCGGCCTCGGTCTGCGGCTCGAGCTTCCACCAGTCGGGCTTGAGCCCGGCATCGTAGAGTTCCCCCAGCGCCCGCGCCGCCGTTTCGCCATCCAGCGGCCCGGCCTTCGAGCAGATGATCTCGATCAGGATGTCCCGGCCGACCTTCCGCGCCGCCTCATAGGCCGCGCGCAGCCTGCCGAGCTGCACGCCCTTCATCGAGGGCAGGTCGTCGGGATGCCAGAAGCACAGCACCTTCAGCACATGGTCGACCGGCCACTCGGCGATCCGGCTCCCCACATCGGCGGAAAACTCGAACTCCAGCGGCCGGCTGCCGGGCAGTTCCAGCGGCCTGGCGATCCAGAAATCCTTGGGCGCATCGAACAGCGCCTCGCGGCCCCACTTGTCGTCGAGCAGCATGCCGAAGCCCGGCCGCCCGGCGCTCACCGCAACCGCCGCCTGTACCGCCAGCCGCTTGAACGCCGGGATGCGGTCGGTCGCTTCCCCGGCGATATCCTCGAGCTGCTTGCGATGATCGATGGCGAGCGCCATCAGCTTCGGCCACTGCTTCCGTCGGGTGGTTGCCCAGTGCAGGTGGTTCAGCGCCTCGTCCTTGCGCAGCGCCCGCTCGGTGCTGCCATGTTCGAGGAAATAGCTGAGTTCGGTCCAGCTCGGATATTCCGGCGCACACAACAGCCGGCTCACCGCGAAGGCGCCGCAGGCATTGGCCCAGGTGGCAGAAGTGGCGTGGTCCTCGCCCTTCAGCCAGCCGCGCAAAAACCCCGACATGAAGGCATCGCCGGCCCCCAACACGTTATAGATCTCGATCGGGAAACCCTGCCCGATAATCCCCGCTTCGAGGTCGTCGGGGATCGGGCCGTCATAGACGATGCAGCCCTTGGCGCCGCGCTTCAGCACCACCGTCGCCGCGGACACGGCGCGGATCGCCCGGAGCGCCGCCAGCAGGTCGCTCTCGCCGCCCGCCACCAGCACCTCTTCCTCGGTGCCGACGATCAGGTCGCAGTCGGCCAGCACCGGCTTGATCTTGCCCGTCACGTAGTCCGACTTCACGTAGCGTTCGAACCCGGCCGCATGCCCCGCCAGCCCCCACAGGTTCGGCCGGTAGTCGATATCGAACACGACTTTCCGGCCAGCCGCCCTGGCGGCCCGGATGGCCTTGAGCTGTGCCCGTTCGGCGTTCTCGGTGGAAAAATGCGTCCCCGTCACCACGATGGCGCCAGCGCTGGCGATGAACGCCTCGTCGATATCGCCCTCGTCGAGCGCCATGTCGGCGCAGTCGGTGCGGTAGAAGATCATCGGCGAGACGCCTTCGGCCTCCACCGCCAGCAGCACCAGCGCGGTCAGCCGCTTGTCGTCGGTGACGACGCCCGCCGTGCTCACGCCCTCGCGCCCGAGCTGCTCCTTGATGAAGCCGCCCATCTGCTCGGCGCCGACGCGGGTGATCAGCGCCGATTTCAGCCCCAGCCGCGCCGTGCCGATAGCGATGTTCGCCGGGCATCCCCCCACCGCCTTGGTGAACGAGCCGATATCCTCGAGCCGCCCCCCGATCTGCTGCCCATAAAGGTCCACCGACGAGCGGCCAATGGTGATGACATCGAGCTCCGCCTCCACCATGATCCTCCCCGCTGGACAGCCTCAGTTTGCCGTTGTATCCCATCGCCCCGATGAAACGTCAATTCCGAAACACCATAGTTTTGGAATGAACGTTCCATATCCGTCTGTCGGCCTGTGCCAACAAAGGTTTGGCCGGATACGATGCCTGAGGCGCTGGCAGAAGTTCCTGGCTTACGCGCACTTTTTTGTAGGCTTTTGTAGATCGAGGGGGTGATCTTGCATGACTAAGTTCGGAATTCTCGGCGCCGGCCGCATCGGCAAGGTGCATGCCGCGACCATCGCCAACTCGGCGAATGCCACAGTCGCCTACGTGGCCGACGCCATCCCGGATGCCGCCGCGGCGCTCGCCAGCTCGGTCGGCGCGACGGTGAAATCGGTCGACGAGATCATCGCGTCGGACGTCGATGCCATCCTCATCGCCACCCCCACCGATACGCATGCCGACCTGATCGAGCAGGCGGCGCGGGCCGGCAAGGCCATCCTCTGCGAAAAGCCGGTTTCCCTGTCGGTCGAGCGCATCGAGGCGCTGCTGCCGGTGGTCGAAAAGGCCGGCGTGCCGCTGATGATCGGCTTCAACCGCCGCTTCGACCCCAACTTTTCGTCGCTGCAGAGCCGCATCGCCCAGGGCGAAATCGGCGATGTCGAACTCGTCACCATCGTCTCGCGCGATCCGGCGCCGCCGCCGGTCAGCTACATCGCCCGCTCGGGCGGGCTGTTCCGCGACATGATGATCCACGATTTCGACATGGCCCGCTTCCTGGTCGGCGAGGAGTTCGTTACCGTCCATGCGCTCGGCTCGGCGCTGGTCGACAAGGGCATCGGCGAGGCTGGCGACGTCGATACCGCGGCGGTACAGATGATCACGGCGTCCGGCAGGATCGCCGTCATCACCAACTCCCGCCGCGCCGCCTATGGCTACGACCAGCGGCTCGAAGTGCATGGCAGCAAGGGCATGCTGCGCGCCGGCAACGTGCATATGTCGACGGTCGAGCGCGCCGACGGCGCCGGCTTCACCGCCGACGTCATCCAGAACTTCTTCATCGACCGCTACGTCGCCGCCTACGCCAACGAGGTCAACAGCTTCATCGCCGCCATGCAGTCCGGCAAGACCCCGACCCCGTCGGGCTACGACGGCCTTCAGGCGCAGAAACTCGCAGAGGCCGCAACCAGGAGCGCCCAGACCGGGCAGGCCGTGCGGGTGGGGTGAGCGCCACGCATACCCGAGGGTATCGCGCGTCCGGCCGCCTGAGCCGCAAACCCTCGTTCTGCCAACCCCTTGACCCCTGCCCGCTTGCATGACTACCTCCCCGCACTTTGACCGGGAGCCGTCCATGTCTGCCAAGTTCATCTTCACCCTCTCCTGCGCCGACCGGCCGGGGATCGTTGCGGCGGTGACGACGGAACTGGCGGGCCTCGGCTGCAACATCGCCGAATCCAACCAGTTCTGGGATCAGGAGACCGGCACGTTTTTCATGCGCCTCGCCTTCACCGCCCCCGACGGGGTGGATCGCGACGGGCTGGAGCGCGGGCTGAAGGCGGCGGTGGAGCGCTTCGGCATGCGCACCACGCTGGTCGAGGCGGCCAAGAAGAAGAAGGTGCTCGTCATGGTGTCGAAGTTCGACCATGCGCTGCTGCACCTGCTCTACCAGATCAAGGTCGGCTGGCTCGACGCCGAGGTTGCGGCGATCGTCTCCAACCACGAGGACAGCCGTCGCACGGCCGATTTCGAGGGCATTCCCTACCACGTGCTGCCGGTCGACAAGGCCAACAAGGGCGCGCAGGAGGAGCAGGTGATCGCCCTGTTCAAGGAGACCGGCGCCGACCTCGTGGTGCTGGCGCGCTACATGCAGATTCTGTCGGACAAGTTCGCGACGCGGCTCTACGGGCAGATCATCAACATCCACCACTCGTTCCTGCCCAGCTTCAAGGGCGCAAAACCCTATCATCAGGCGCACGAGCGGGGCGTGAAGATCATCGGCGCCACGGCGCATTACGTGACGCCGGAGCTCGACGAGGGCCCGATCATCGAGCAGGAAACGGCGCGCGTCACCCACGCCATGAGCCCCGACGACCTGATCGCCGCCGGCCGCGACATCGAAAGCCGGGTGCTGGCCCGCGCCGTGAAGCTGCATCTCGAGAACCGGGTGATGCTGAACGGCCGTAAGACGGTGGTTTTCGGGTAGGCCGAGCGCGCGCGCACTCCCTTCACCTAAAGGCGCGGCGACGAACGTGCTCTGCCTCTCGGATTTCCCGGAAAGCTTTTTCTCCGGCGCCGTGGCGGGCGCATGGTTGCTTCCTTGTTAAAGCCGACCTAAGCGATAGAGTATCTCCAGTTTCTTCTGCTGGGGGACATGATGAAGAGCGCTGCGAGACTTCTGGCCTTTGGTGGCCTGGTTGCCGCCTTCGGACTTGCCGGTATCGTGACCGTTCGGGCGGCTGACCAGACCCTGCTCAACGTGTCCTACGATCCGACCCGTGAGCTCTACTCACAGTTCAACGACGCCTTCGCCAGGCATTGGCAGGACACGACGGGGAACACCCTCACCATCGAGCAGAGCCATGGCGGCTCGGGCAAGCAGGCGCAGTCGGTGATCGACGGGCTGGGCGCCGACGTGGTGACGCTGGCGCTCGAAGGCGACATCGACGTCATTGCCGAAAAGTCCGGACTGCTGAACGCGGACTGGCGCGCCGAGCTGCCGAACAATTCGACCCCCTATACCTCGACCATCGTGTTCCTGGTGCGCAAGGGCAATCCCAGGGCCATCGCCGACTGGGGTGACCTGATCAAGGACGGCGTCGTGGTGATCACCCCGAACCCCAAGACCTCGGGCGGAGCGCGCTGGAACTACCTCGCCGCCTGGGCCTGGGCCAACACGGCCTATGGTGGCGATGAGGCGAAGAACGCCGAGTTCATCAAGGCGCTCTACACCAACGTGCCGGTGCTCGATACCGGCGCCCGCGGCTCGACGGTGACCTTCGCGCAGAAGGAACTGGGCGACGTGCTGCTGGCCTGGGAGAACGAGGCGTTCCTCGTGCTCGACGAATTCGGCGCCGACAATTTCGACATCGTCTACCCGCCCTCCTCCATCCTCGCGGAGCCCCCTGTGGCGATCATCGACAAGAATGTCGAGGCGCACGGCACCGCCGAGGTGGCCAAGGCGTATCTCGACTATCTCTATTCCGCCGAAGGCCAGACGATCGCCGCGGCAAACCACTACCGGCCAAGCGCGCCGGAACTGGTGACCGACCAGGCGCTGCTGGCGGCGTTCCCGCCGATCGATCTCGTCTCGATCGACGACCCGCTGTTCGGCGGCTGGAAGACCGTGCAGCCCAAGCACTTTGGCGATGGCGGCATCTTCGACCAGGTCTACGGCCCTGAGTAACGCTGCTCCCATCGCACACCCCGCCCGGCGGGCAGGGTGGAGCTTCGTGAAGCCCAGCGTCATCCCCGGTTTCGGGCTGACGCTCGGCTACACGCTCGCCTATCTCAGCCTGATCGTGCTGATCCCGGTGATCGCGCTGTTCCTCAAGGCGGCGACGACGCCGCTCGACAAGATCATCCAGATCGCCACCTCCCGCCGCACGCTTGCGGCACTGGAAGTGAGTTTCGGCTCGTCCCTGCTCGCGGCGGTCGTGAACGTGGTGTTCGGCGTCATCATCGCCTGGGTGCTGGTGCGCTACAAGTTCTGGGGCCGGCGGCTGCTCGACGCCATCGTCGACCTGCCCTTCGCGCTGCCCACCGCCGTGGCCGGGATCGCGCTGTCGAGCCTCTATGCGCCCAAGGGCTGGATCGGCTCGCTGTTTGCGCCCGCCGGGGCGCTGAACGAGTGGATTGCGGCGCAGACCTGGCTGCCGTTCGGACTCAGCGAGTTCCAGCTCAGCTGGAAGATCGCCTACACCCCGACAGGCATCGTCATCGCCCTGATCTTCATCGGGCTGCCCTTCGTGGTGCGCACGGTGCAGCCGGTGCTGGAGGAATTCGAGCAGGAGCTCGAGGAGGCCGCGGCGACGCTCGGCGCCAACCGCTGGCAGACCATCACCCGCGTGATGCTGCCGCGGCTGACCCCGGCGATCCTCACCGGCTTCGCGCTGGCCTTCGCCCGCGCCGTGGGCGAGTACGGCTCGGTGATCTTCATTGCCGGCAACCTGCCCAACGTGTCGGAAATCGCCCCGCTGCTGATCGTTATCAAGCTCGAGGAATTCGACCAGGCGGGCGCCTCGGTGATTGCCGGCATCATGCTGCTGATCGCCTTCGCCATGCTGCTTGTCATCAACCTGATCCAGGCCTGGAGCCGGCGGAGATACGGCAATGTCTGATCGTGAAGGCGCCGTCTACGACAGCCGCCGCCCGCCCCAGCCGGCCGACCAGCACACCCGCCCGACGACCGAGCGGCCGTGGGTGAAGTGGACGCTGATCGGCATCGCCTTCGCCTTCATGGCGCTGATCGTCCTGCTGCCGCTGGTGATCGTGTTCGTCGAGGCGCTGAAAAAGGGGCTCGACACCTACCTCGCCTCGTTCGGCGACCGGCAGTCGCTGGCCGCGATCCAGCTGACGCTGCTGGTGGCCGCGATATCGGTGCCGCTGAACCTGGTGTTCGGCGTGATGGCGGCCTGGTGCGTGGCGAAATACGAGTTCTGGGGCAAGAGCTTCCTGACCACGCTGATCGACCTGCCGTTCTCGGTGTCCCCGGTCGTGTCGGGGCTGGTCTATGTGCTGCTGTTCGGCGCACAGGGCTGGTTCGGGCCATTCCTCAAGGCCAACAATATCGAGATCATCTTCGCGGTACCGGGCATCGTGCTGGCGACGGTGTTCGTTACCTTCCCGTTCATTGCCCGCGAACTGATCCCGCTTATGCAGGAGCAGGGCAATACCGACGAGGAAGCCGCGATCTCGCTCGGCGCCACCGGCTGGCAGACCTTCTGGCGGGTGACGCTGCCGAACATCCGCTGGGGCCTGCTCTATGGCGTGCTGCTGTGCAATGCGCGCGCCATGGGGGAGTTCGGCGCGGTGAGCGTGGTGTCGGGCCATATCCGCGGCAAGACCACCACCATGCCGCTCGACATCGAAATCCTCTACAACGAGTACAATTTCACGGCGGCTTTCGCCATCGCGTCGCTGCTGGCCGCGCTGGCACTGCTGACGCTGATCTTCAAGACCATCCTCGAGCTGCGCTTCGGCGACGCGCTCGCGGGTAGCCGCAGGCACTAGGGGGCCAGTCACGTGGAAATTCGGGTTCAGGATATCCGCAAGGAATTCTCGCGCTATCCGGCGCTCAACGACGTGTCGCTCGACATCCGCTCTGGCGAGCTGATCGCGCTGCTCGGGCCCTCGGGCTCGGGCAAGACGACGCTGCTGCGGCTGATCGCCGGGCTGGAAACGCCGACGGCGGGGCGGATCTTCTTCGGCGACGAGGATGCATCATCCAAGTCGGTGCAGGAGCGCAATGTCGGCTTCGTGTTCCAGGCCTATGCGCTGTTCCGCAACATGAACGTGCTCGAAAACATCATGTTCGGGCTGAAGGTGCGGCCGCGCGCTACCCGTCCGCCGGCCGCCGAAATCCGGCGCCGGGCGCTGGAACTGCTCGACCTCGTGCAGTTGAGCGGCCTCGACAAGCGCTTCCCGCAGCAGCTCTCGGGCGGGCAAAGGCAGCGCGTGGCGTTGGCCCGGGCGCTCGCCATCGAGCCGCGCGTGCTGCTGCTCGACGAGCCCTTCGGCGCGCTCGATGCCATGGTGCGCAAGGAGCTGCGCAAGTGGCTGCGCGAAATCCACGACCGTACCGGGCATACCACCGTGTTCGTCACGCACGACCAGGAGGAGGCGCTGGAGCTCGCCGACCGGCTGGTGGTGATGAGCCAGGGCAAGATCGAGCAGGTCGGCACCCCGGACGAGGTGTACGACACCCCATCCAACCCGTTCGTCTTCGGTTTCATCGGCGAATCGAGCGCGCTGCCGGTGACGGTGGAGAACCGCGAGCTGTGGGTGGGCGGCCGCGCCATCGGCCTGCCCGCGCCGCACGACGCGACCGGCGACGCCCGGCTGTTCTTCCGCCCGCACGATGTGGAACTGGTCGAGGACGGGGCGGCGCTGGCCGGTGTGGTCGCAGCGGCGCGCCGGGTCGGCGGCACGCGGCGGGTGGAGCTGGAAATCGGTGGCTACCCCGACCGCATCGAGATCGACCTGCCGTTCGATCACCCGGCGGGTGAAAAGACCCGGATCGCGTTCAGGCCGAAGCGCTGGCGGCTGTTCGAGGGCAAGACGGGGCAATAGCGAACACTGCAGCAGATCTCCCAACCTGTCATCCCGGCGAAGGCCGGGATCCAGCCTGAGACCTTTGGGCGGAACTCGACCCGCTCAAGCTGGGCCCCGGCCTTCGCCGGGGTGACAGCGGGTGTTGGTTCGGCGGCGCCCGTTAGCCAGCCACTTTCCGCCCTGACCCCGTCACCAGCACGATTCCCACGCTCACCAACACCAGCGCCGCGAGGTTTTTCCATTCGAGGACGGTTTCCCCGAGGAACAGGCCGGCGAGCAGCACGCCGAAGATCGGGATGGCGCAGCTGAAGATGGCGATCGAGCCGACCGGGTTGTGCTTGAGCAGCAGCGCCCAGAGCGCGAAGGCGATGGCCGACAGCGCCGCGAGGTAGGCGAGAAGCAGCGCCGCCTCGAGGCCGAAGGCGCCGAAGTGGCCGCCCGTCATGAACCCGGTCATGCCGAGAACGGCGCCGCCGAGCATGAGCTGCCAGCCGGTCATCACGCCGGCATCCATCTGCGCCGAGACGCGCTTGCCGTAGACCCCCGCGATCGAGAACAGCGCCGCCGCGATGACGATGAAGCCTTCGCCGAAGAGGCTGACATGCAGGTCGAACCCGGTGGCGCTGAGGTTGACCGCGACGACGCCGGCAAAGCCGATCAGGCAGCCGATGATGCGCTGCGCCGTCAGCTTGTCATTGACGTAGAGGAAATGCGCCAGCAGCACCGAAAAGAACGTGCTGGTGGAGGTGGTGATCGACACCTTCACCCCCGTCGTGTGGGCGAGGCCGATATAGTAGAACAGGTACTGCCCCGCCGTGCTGATCAGCCCGAGCATCAGCAGCTGGCCGAGGCGGCCGGACGGCTGCGCTACCGGCTTGCGGGTGAGCGCCGAGTAGCCGAGCAGGATCAGGCCCGACAGGAAGAAGCGCACCCCGGCGAACAGCATCAGCGAGGGGGTATCGCCCGGCGCGATAGCGAACAGGCCATAGCCGATCTTCACCGCCGGCACGGCGCTGCCCCACAGCAGGCAGCAGAGCAGCGCGATGGCCACGACGACGCGGCGGTCGGTGAGGGGGTTCAGCACGGCGAGTGCATGCGGGATTTCGGTGGCGAAGTCGAGGGTTTGGCTTCACCCCACCCCAGCTATGGTACGGCCCCTTGGGCCGAACGCCGCTACCCTCCCCTCAAGGGGGAGGGAGAGTAGTGGCACAGTAGCGGCAACGGCGGCTCCCTCCGCCTTGTGGGGAGGGTAAGGGAACTTTCGAGCGGAGCGAGATAGCGCAGCTGGGTGGGGGTGGCTCAAGCCGCCTTCGCGAACTCGGCGCGGGCTTCCTTGATGGCCGGGAAGTGCTCGAAGGCCCAGTCGACCATCGCCGAGAGCGGGACCACAAAGCTCTTCCCCATCGGCGAGAGGCGGTATTCGACGCTCGGGGGCGTGGTGGGGAAGACCTCGCGCTCGATGAGGCCGTCGGCCTGCAGGTCGCGCAGCGTCTGGGTCAGCATGCGCTGGGAGATGTCGGCAATTTCGCGGCGGAGTTCGCCGAAGCGGTATGGGCGGTGGGCGAGCGCAGTGATGATCAGCACGCTCCACTTGTCGCCGAGGTGGTCGAGCACGTTGCGGACCGGGCAGGCCGAGGGATCGGCGTATTCGCGCATGATCTGGGTGAGCGGGGCGATGGGGGCGGTCATGGTGGTTCCCTCGAGGTAACCAGTGGCGTTGAAACTGCCGTCTTGCGGCGATGGCTCAGGTTACTAATGTATACGTGGTCTCAAAAAGAGACAACCAATTCGGAGTGCATATCGTGACCACCCAACCAACCCTGTTCATTTCCGGCGCTGGCGGCAAGCTCGGCCGGCTCGTTGTCGAGCAGCTGCTGGCCCGCGGCTATGCGGGCAAGATCATTGCTGGCACGCGCGATCCGTCCAAGCTCGCCGACCTTGATGGCGTCGAAGTGCGGCAGGCGGATTTCGCCGACGTTGATGGCCTCGTGAAGGCGCTGGCGGGCGCCGACAAGCTGCTGCTGATCTCCACCGACCAGCTCGGCACCCGGCTCGAGAACCACACCCGCGCCATCGAAGCAGCCAAGCGTGCCGGGATCAAGGAGATCGCCTACACCTCGATGCCGGCGCCCGAGCAGCCCTCGGCCATCACCTTCGCGCCCGAGCATTTCGGCACCGAAGAGGCGATCAAGGCGAGCGGCATCCCCTACACCATCCTGCGGATGGCCTGGTACACCGAGAACCTGCTCGGCTCGCTGCCGGGGTCCCTCGCCTCGGGCAAGTGGTACAGTTCGGCGGCAGGTGGCCGCACCGGCTACGTCAGCCGCATCGACTGCGCCAGGGCGGCGGCGGGGGCACTGCTGGTGCCGGCAGCGAACAAGACCTACACGGTAACCGGCCCGGCGGCCGTCTCGAATGCCGAGATCGCGGCCATCGCCACCAGGCTGACCGGCAAGCCGGTCGAGGTGGTCGAAGTCGATGACGCCTCGCTCGCGGCGGGCGCCAAGGCGGCCGGGGTGCCGGACTTCGTCGTCGACAACTTCATCGTGGCCTTCGATCGCAACGCGCGCGAAGGCAAGGTGGACCTCGCGACCGATGCCGTGGAAACCCTGTGGGGGACGAAACCCGAAAGCGTCGAGGCGGTTCTCGTCGCCTACAAGGCGGCGCTCGCCGCCTGAGCCGCGGACCCGCTGGGCAAGACCCCAGCCGGGGTCAGATGAGGAGCTGGTCGATCGCTTCGGCCAGCTCCACATCCTTGGCGGTGAGGCCGCCGGCGTCGTGGGTGGTAAGGGTGATCGTCACCTTGTCGTAGACATTGGACCACTCCGGATGGTGGCCGGCCGCCTCGGCCAACAGCGCGACGCGCGTCATGAACCCGAAGGCCTCGGAAAAATCCTTGAATCTGAAGTGGTGGCTGATCGCGTCGGCGCGCTGGTCGTAGATCCAGCCATTGAGGCGGGACAGCGCAGTCTCGCGGGCATCGGGTGTCAACGTATCGCTCATGAAACCGGGTTCCTCGGGGCAATGGCAGTGCATGGTGCTGTCGAACAACGCCGGATTGGTGGCGGTCAGTTCGTGATCACAGCACAGGAACGGGCGATCCGCTGCCGGGCCGGACGACTGCCGGTGACATCAAACTGCGGGTGAGAGGCTGGACCGGGTAGGTTGCCGAGTCCGAATTATGCCGGCTGCTGGTCCCAGGTTGGTCCCCAGGCGGGGTTGATCTGCCGCTCCGCCCTGTCGAGCGCTGCGATGGCTGCCAGGTCATCGGGGGTGAGCACGATGCTCGCCGCCTCGAAATTCTCCTTGATGCGCTCGTGCTTGCTGGACGTCGGGATGACGATGAGCCCCTGGTTCAGCGAGTAGGCCAGCGCGATCTGGTGTGGCGTGACAGCGTGGCGGGCAGCGATCTGCTCGATCACCGGGTCGCCGGCGCAGCGGCCGCGGGCCAGCGGCAGGTAGCAGGTGACAGCAATGCCGTTCTGCAGGCAGTAGTTCACCAGCTTCTGGTTCTGCAGGTAGGGATGCCGCTCGAACTGGTGGTTGGCCAGCACGCCCGGCCCGAGGATGGTCTTGGCTTCCTCGAGGTCGGCGATGGTGAAGTTGGAGACACCGATCAGCCGGGTGAGCCCGCGCGCCTGCGCCTCGGCGAGTTCGGTGAGATAACCGGGCATGTCGAGCCGGCCGGCCGGGGTGACGGGCCAATGGATGAGGGTAAGGTCGATGGCATCGACGCCGAGGTTCTCGGCGCTCTGCTCCAGCGACTGGACCAGCTTGCCGGCAACGCTGTTGGCGGCGCTGATCTTGGTGGTGAGGAACACATCGGCGCGCTCGAGACCCGAGCGCCGTAATGCCTCCCCGCATTCGCCCTCGGTTTCGTAGCTCTGCGCCGTGTCGAGATGGCGGTAGCCCAGCTCAAGTGCGTAGGTGATGGCATCGATGCCCGCGTTGTCCCGGCGATCGAACGTGCCGAAACCGATGGCGGGGATAGTAAGGCTGCTGGTCAACGGCTTGCTTCCTTCAATTCGGCCGGCGGATGCAGCCTGTTTCCGGTTTACGGTAATGAAGCACTCAGCGACATGCCAGCGGCAATAGGGACGACGCGGCTGGCATCTGGAGGATTGCCGGTATCACCACCACCGACCCTCGCCAAACGAAACATAAACCATTCCAGCTGATTAGGGCTACGAGCCCCACCGGCATCGGCTGTTAGGCCGAACCTCGCATGACAACGAAAGCAGACATTAACGGCTTGCCAGCATGATGCTCACACCTCGGTGAAGGTCTATGTTCGAGCCAGCCCACAAGTCGCTGCCGCCAGTTGATTACGTCTCGATGATCCGGTCGCTCTATGCGGACCGGCGCGTGATGATGCTTGGCGCGCTGAGCTCGGCGCTGGTCGCGGCCACGGCCGGGGTGGAATCCGGCTCCTGGGTACTGATCGCCGTCGCCATCTGTTTTGCCGTCGTGGGCGTTGTCCGCAACATCGACATGATGGCGTTCGAGCGCACGCCGCTGACCGACGACGATGTGGCGACCGCGATGCGCTGGGAGTTCCGCGCCACGGTCGGTGCCGTGGCGATCGCCGGGCTCTACTCGGCCTGGATGGCCTACAGCTTCCTCGTCGTAAATACGGCGTTCGCCGAAATGAGTTCGCTGTCGGTCACGGTGGCGGTGCTGGTGGGCGTGGCGGGGCGCAACTTCGCCATCGACCGGCTGGTGACCGGACAGGTGGCCGTGATCTCCGTCGGCATGGCCTTGGGCATGCTGCTCGACGGCGCGCTGCACACCATGATGCTGTCGGTGGTTCTGATCGCCTTCGTGGTGTCGCTGCGCAAGGTGTCGGCGAATATTCGCGCTATCCTGCTGCGTGCCGTGCACGGCCGCATCGAGGCAACCCGGCTTGCCTCCGAACTCGATACCGCACTCGAAACGATGCAGCACGGCCTGTGCATGCTCGACGAGCGCGGCCTGATCCTTGTAGCCAACCGCCGCGCCGAGCTGATCTTTTCGACGCTGATCCCGGGCAACTGGACCGGCCGTCCCTTCGCGGCGATGATCTCGTCCGCCGCCGCCAAGGGGACGCTGCCGCAGCGTTCCTCGCACCTGCTGCTCTCGACCGTCGATGAAGGCGGCGGCGGCAAGGTGGTGTTGAAGCTCGCCGACGGCGAATTCTGCGAGGTGACGGTATCGTCGCGGCAGGACAAGACCGTGCTGCTCTTCGAAGACATCACGGAGCGCGTGAAGGCGGAAGAGCGCATCAACTACATGGCGCACTACGACACGCTGACCGGCCTGCCTAACCGGGCCTATTTCACCGAACAGGTGGAAGCAGACCTCGAGCGCCGCCGCCATGGCCGAACCCAGGACATGGCGATGCTGATGATCGTCGACATCGACGACTTCAAGCACGTCAACGACACGATGGGCCACCTGATCGGCGATCGGGTGCTGGTCGAAACCTCGGAGCGGCTGAGCCGCGTGCTCGGCAAGGACAGCCTCGTGGCGCGGCTGGGCGGTGACGAGTACGTGGTCTATCGCGCCGGCGGCGTCCAACTGACCGATACCGTGACCGATCCGCAGCGGATCCTCGAGGCCTTCCGCAGCGCCTTTGATTTGTCGGGCGAACTGTTCTCGGTCAACGTCTCGATCGGCGTTGTCACGGTGACCAACGCGCCCGATGGCCTCGACAGCCTGATGACCAAAGCCGACCTGGCGCTGTACAAGGCGAAGGGCAACGGCAAAGGTCAGGCGCAGGTATTCCATGACGAGATGGACACCGATTATCGTTACCGCCAGCGGCTGAAGGCCGACCTGAAGCAGGCGGTGGCCGACGGCGCGCTGAGCCTCGTGTATCAGCCGATCGTCGACCTCAAGAGCCGGCGCGTCGCCAGCTGTGAAGCGCTGGCGCGCTGGCACCATCCCGACCTGGGCTCCATCCCGCCCTCGCTGTTCATCCCCATTGCCGAGGAAACCGGCCTTATCTCCGACATCTCGCGGTGGGTGCTGAAGGCGGCCACTGCCGAGTGCAAGAACTGGCCCGAAGAGGTTTCGGTGTCGGTGAACATCTCTGCCCGCGACTTCCGCAACGCCGACGTGCCGGCAATGGTGAAAGCGGCGCTCGATGCCGCCAACCTGGCGCCGCACCGGCTCGAGGTCGAGGTGACCGAAACGGCGCTGATCGAGGAAAAGTCAGTCGCCACCAAGGTGCTCAACAAGCTCGCCAAGCAGGGCATCGGCATCGCGCTCGACGATTTCGGCACCGGCTATTCGTCGCTTAGCTACCTGCAGGCGCTGCCCTTTACCAAGCTGAAGATCGACCGCTCGTTCGTCATCGATATCGGCGAGAACCCGCGCTCGCTCAAGCTGCTGAGCAATGTCGCGCAGCTGGGCAAGGACATCAACCTGACGGTCACCGCCGAGGGCATCGAGACCGAGGAACAGCTCAATGCCATCGCCACCCACACCAAGGTGGACCAGATCCAGGGCTATCTGTTCGGCGTGCCGCTGCCGCGCCGCGAAGTAGCAGAACTGATTGCCCGCATGGCCGCCCGATCCGATGCCGGCGCCCTGGTGCGACTGCCTGCCACGGCGAACCGCAAACGTGGTTAACACCCATTAAGCTTCTGCCGAATCTATAGAAATTCCGACCGTTCCGCGTCGATGCGCAAACCTATGCTCCAGGTGCGCGGATTGCCTGCGATTTTAGGAATTTCAATATGCCTAACGAAAGGTTAAACTTTGCATCTAAGTTGCGGAGTACCTTATGCGTTTGGAAGACGGCACGGCAGTTGCGTCGGCTGCCCCGGTTTCGCGCTTTGCCGGAACCCTTATGGATATATTGGACCGCGTTGAATATTCGCGAGTCCGCATGGATGTAACGGACAATCCAATTTATCGCCTGCGCTACGAAGCTTATCGGCGAGAAGAATTCGTGCCGATGAACGATACCGGAATTGTTGTCGATGACCTGGAGACTGTGCCCAATGGCATGAGCTTCGGGGTTCATATCGACGGCGAACTGGTCAGCTCGATTCGTATCCACCATGTCAGCGAGCAATACCCGTTCGGGCCCAGCATGAAGAGCTGCCCCGATATCCTGCTGCCGCTGCTGGCACGCGGACAGACCTTCATCGACCCGTCCCGCTTCACGGCAGACTACGAGGCTTCACTGGCTTACCCGGCGCTGCCCTTCCTGACGCTGCGCATCGCGGTGATGGCATCGCAGTACTTCGGCGCCGACGCGTGCCTGGCGCTGGTGCGGCCCGAACACACGGCCTTCTACCGCCGCGTCTTCGGCTCGGAGGAAATGTCGGACGTGCGGGATTATCCCGGCCTTGCCTTCCCGGTGCAGCTGTTCGGCGCCTATGTGAACACCAAGCTGCCGGGGACGCTGCGCCGCTACCCGTTCTTCATGTCAACCGCCGAGGAGCGCGAAAAGCTGTTCGCCCGGCGGCTCGACGAACACTTCGAGACGCCGCAGCGCGCCAGCTCGCGCCTGGCCTACGAGCGCGCCCTGCTCGAAGCGCAGTTCGGCGGCATGTCTGTCGCGGCGGAATGACAACGCTGCCGTAGGGCGGTGAGGGGGTGGCCCCTTTTTTGGCTGACCTGCCTGAACTTCCCCTCACCCGGCCACTTCGTGGCCACCCTCTCCCTCAAGGGGAGAGGGGCAATCGCGTTTCACTTCACCAGCTGCGGTTGGGTCAAGACCGCCTCGCCCCTCTCCCCTTGAGGGAGAGGGTGCCTTGCGCAGCAAGGCGGGTGAGGGGACGTTCAGTCCTTACGCCTCCGGAATCCACACCAACATCGAGCCTTGCCCGCGATTGGCCCAGAGGTAGTAGGGCAGCGCGGTCAGGGTCGCAGGGGCCTCGCGCGGCGGGGCGGTGCGGTAGAGCGTAGTCCACTCGGCCTCGTCAATCGCCTGCGCTGGTGCGGTCAGCGTGACCACGCCGTCGAACAGGTCGGCGCGCTGGCGCACGGCGAGTTCGCTCTGCCTCGGCAGCCTGAACCGCTGTACCGTGCCGCCCGGATTGTCGGCTTCCTCGATGCAGTAGACCAGCGGGCCACGCTTCAACGCGACGCGGCCGGCATCCATCACCACCGCCGGGTGGGCGTAGACGCGCTCGGCCGGCATGGGCAGGTCGAGCGCGATCTGGTCGCCCTTCGCCCAGGTGCGGTGGATGGTGGCGTAGCCGTTCACCGTCGTCGCGGCGACAGCCTCGCCGTTGACGGTGATGGTCGCGCCCTTGCACCAGCCCGGGATGCGGAGCTTGACGTCAAACGCCTTGCTGGCCTCGGGATCTATGGTGATGGCGACATCGCCGCTCCAAGGATAGTTCGAGACTTCCCGCACCGCCACTTTCGTGCCGCCGACATCGAGCGTCGACGAAATGCCGCCGTAGAGGTGGAAGGCGAGCCCATCCGGCGCCGTCGAGACGAAGTAGCCGCCGACGGAGGCGACAAGGCGCGACACGTTCATGGTGCAGCACGGGCAGGTGTGCCAGTCCCAACGGTTGGGCGTGCCGTTGCTCTCGAGCGGGTTCATGTAGAAATAGTGCTCGCCATCGCGGCTCAGCCCGGCCAGGGCGCCGTTATAGAGCGCTGTCTCGAGCACTTCGGCATACTTGCCGTCGAGATCGAGGTGCAGCATGCGCTGCGCCCAGAAGATCAGCGCGACGGAGGCGCAGGTCTCGGCATAGGCGGTCTGGTTGGGCAGATCGTAGTCGTAGGTGAAGCCCTCGTTGTGCGCCGACGGGCCGAGGCCGGCGGTGATGTACATCTTGGTGACCAAGACGTCGTTCCACAGCGTCTCGCACGCCGCCTTCAACCCGGCATCGCCGAGTTCGACGGCGAGGTCA
>CAIMLX010000088.1 GCA_903842455.1 uncultured Hyphomicrobiales bacterium
CGGACGCAATTTTCGCCATCGTCGCCGGCATCTGAGACTGGTAGGTCTCGATGCGGCTCAGCACGCCGAAGGTTTTTGCGATGGCTGTCATCGTCTGCTACGAGGCGCCCCGTGAAAATGCCTATCAGTGTCGAAGGCGTTTTGGTGAAAACAATTCTTAGCCAGCAAGTGGGCCGCTGGCAAGCGGGTGTATGACGGAATGATCACAGCTTTGCTCGCCATCGATATCGGCGGCTCGACGTCCCGCGCGACGTTGATCGACAGGAATGGCAACTGCCTTGGCCTCGGCCGCAACCGTGGCGGCAACCCCGGCTCGAACCCGCCAGCCGAGGCCGCAGCGGCCGTTGTCGCTGCCGCCGAATCGGCGGTCACGCAAGCCGACGTGCCGCTCGACATCAAGGTTGCGATGCTCGCCATGGCAGGGGTGCGGAACGCCGACTCCTTGCGCCTGATGGAAGAAGGCTTCCGCCGCCTGGGCCTGACCGGCCCGATGGTGATGACTGGCGATACCCACGCCATGCTGCCTTCGGTCAGCGCTGCGACGGACGGCTACTGCATCTTCTGCGGTACCGGTTCGGGCGCGGTAAAGATCCGGAACGACGCGGTCGAAACCGTCGCCGACGCGGCAGGCTACCTGATCGGCGACCTCGGCTCCGGCTTCTGGCTCGGCCACCACGCCGCGATTGCCGTGTGCTCCGACCTCGACGGACGGGGCCCGGCAACAGCCCTGACGCCCGCCATACTGGGGTCGCTGGGCATCGAGACGACCCGCGACGTTGCCTTCGACGGCCGGCCGACGCCGCTCCGCCATTTCATCGACGCAGTCTATGCCATGCGCCCGATCGAGCTGGCAAAGTTCGCGCCGCAGGTCATCGCGAACCGCGAAGACCCGATCGCCGCGGCACTCCTCGCCCAGTCGGAAGCGTTCCTTCTCGCCGACTTCCGCAAGATCTTCGATCCGGAAGTCCGGGGCCCGGTCGTCCTGGGCGGCAGCGTCGCCGCCCATCTCAAGGGCTTGCCGGCAGAGATTGGCAAGGTGCTGGAGGCTGCCGGCCACCAAGCCGACATCCGCCTTGCCGGCGACGGCGCCATCGGTGCGGCCGTCCTCGCCCTGCGCCACGAAGGCATCACCGTCGACGAGGCGATGCTGCAACACATCACCGCCTCGATGGCAGCCCGGGCGGCGAAGGTCTAAGCCTCCTCGACCGCGTGCATCCGCAGGTCGAGCTGACGTGGCAGCGGATGGACGGCGAGGTCGGCCTTCGCTTCCTCCGCTGTCGCCGCGCGGCCCAGGGTTGCATCAAGCCGGCCGCGGCGCAGGCGCACCCACAGGTCGGACAGCAGCGTCTCACCTTCGCGGATCGAGGCGTACTGCCGGCCGAGCAGCAGGCGTTCGAGTTCGTCCAACTGCCCGTCGTTGGCGGCCACCACGGCGCGCGCGAGAATGATGCGCTCCTTGTCGCGGACATCGGCGGGCAGACCATCGACGAACGCCTTCAGTTCCGCCGGGCGATCCTGCGCCATCAGGTAGGCGACGACCTCGACCGCCAGTTCCGCCGGCGCATCACCGGCGTTCCAGGCCATGAGGTAGCTGCGCACTGCGGCATCGGCACTGCCGGCCAGCAGCGCGTCGAGCCGGTACGCCGCCCAGCTCGGCTTGAGCGCCAGCGATGCGGAGACATGCTGCGCCGCAGCCGCCTTGTCACCGGCGTCGAGACTGGCGATCGCCAGGGTCAGTTCATGCATCCAGCTGGCGCCGTGTTCGGCCGCGTGGGTTTTCACGCGCTTGATCCACACCGGCGAGACCACGATGCCCTCCGGCGCCGCCTCGCGCTGCTCGGAGGGTAGGCGCGCCCCGCTCGCGACACTGTCCCAGAAGTCGGGGAGAGCCGAGGTATAGAAATCGAGGCCGCTGGCCAGTGGCCGGCCGAGCAACTGTTCCTGCCGGGCGCCCCACGGCTCACCCTCCGAGAACCGAGAATCGAGCGGCAGCCGCGCCTGCTCGCGCAGGAACGCGTCGATGCGCGCCAGCTCATCTGCCGGGACCAGCCCATCGAGGGCACCGGCGGTATGGGCGGCAGCGGCGTTGAAGTCCGCGTCATGCGCCCTGCCCGCATCGAGCTGCACCGGCACGTAGGCTTCGGTCCACTCGAGCTCTTCGCCCGGCTGCAGCTCGAAGCGCTGGTTCTGCGTGGGGGCGATGCCGCTCTGGATTTCGAGGTACATGCCCTCGCCGGGACGGGCGAGGTAATCCATCCAGTTCTGCCCGCCCTGGGCACTGCCGAAATAGAAGAACTTCCGGCCTTCCATCTCCGCCGTACTGGTCTGCAGCAGTCCGTAGCCGCCCTTGTCCACCGAAGCGATGAACTTGCGTGGCGCGGCCGGAGCGCGGAAGAACACCGAAGTCGCGTTCTCCCAGTTGTCCGGGTACGACGCGTCCCAGTCGGCGCGCGGAAAATCGCAGCGGCCGAGATTGTTGCCCGGCCAGATGTGCTCGATCGAGTACTCCGCCGGCGCCAGCACGCGCGTGCCTTCGCTCATCGGCGCCGCGACATTCGTCCACCAGTAGGCGAGGCGCAGGTCGTCGTTCGGGTTGACGATGCGGCCATGGGCGAACAGCTGGGCGGAATCCTTGGGCATGAACAGGTCGACCTGCCACGTCGCCTCGACGATGCGATCGAACTCGTAGAGGCGCAGCACCGGGCCCTCGGCCGTCTCGCGTACCCCGGCGAACACCGGGGCGCAGGTGAAGGGCGTGTGGCCGGGGATCAGCCCGTTCCACTCGATGCCGCCCGAGAACCACGCGTTCAGCGCCGCGAGGTTGGCCGGCTGGAACACCGGGTTGCGGAACACCAGGTCGCGCCCGGTGGCGAGGTCCTTGAGCTCGAGCAGCCGGCCGCCCAGCGATGGCGCCACCACGGCGCGCAGCCGACCGTTCTCCAGCACCAGCACGTCGAGTTCGCCCGGCTGCAGGTCCCGGTCGTAGTCGTCCGACACCCGGTACGGCAGGATCGAATCCTCGCCCCATTGGAAGCCGTGGCTGCTCTCTTCGTCCGACAGGCCGAAATTCGGCGGCGTCGGCTTGTTGGGCATCGGCTGCTGCCAGCGGAAGCGCGGCAGGTTGCTCGGCGCCCCGAGGCGCGACATGGGCAGGCTCAGGCGTTCGCGGCGGAGGGTGGTCATCGGGCTCAGTCCTTCAGCATCAGTTCGATCACCGGCACGACCACGTCGGGCTTCTTCACCGGCAGCAGCAGGGTCAGCGTGGTCTCGCCGCCGGGCGGCATGAAGTGGGTGTCGGCATCGTCGGCGGGCCACTGCACCTCGCTCGCGTCGTTGAGGAGCTGGGCATACTTCACCTTGCCCCGCAGCCCGTCGAGCAGCAGATACTGGTTGGGCCAGTTGTAGATGTGGACGTAGAGCCGGTTGCCCTTCTGCGTGTAGCGGCAGCCATCGGGCGGCACGAACTCCGACCGCCCTGCCCCGTAGATCGCCCGGCCATGCAGGCGCAGCCACTTGCCGTAGACTTCAAGCGAGTTGATGGCCCGCTGGTCGAAGGTGCCGCGGCCGGTGGGGCCGACATTCATCAGCAGGTTGCCGCCCAGCGCCACCCCGTCGATCAGGATCTGAAGCAGTTGCTCCGGGCTCTTCCAGCTTTCCTCGTCGCGGTAGTAGCCCCACGAACCGGAGAAGGTCTGGCACATCTCGAAGGTCGCGGGCCGGCCGTTGACCATCGGCGGCGTGCGCGGCGTGTATTGCTCGGGCGTCACCATGTCGGGCATGGCGTCGGTGAGGCCGTCGAGGTTGAGGCGGTTGTTGACGATGATGTCGGGCGCCAGCTTGCGCACCAGCTTCAGCAGCTCGACGCTCTCCCAGTCGTCCCGGCCTTTGCCCGGCAGGCCCTTGTAGACGCGGTCGGGATAGCTGAAATCGAACCAGATGATGTCGATCTGGCCGAACTGGGTCAGCAACTCGGTCACCTGGTCGCGCAGGTATTGCGCGTAGCGCTTCATGTCCCGGCCCTGGTTGAGCTCGGCCGCATCCTCGCGATTGCGCAGCGGGTGGTACATGTCGATGGTGAAGTCGGGATGGTGCCAGTCGGGCAGCGAGTAGTAGAAGCCGATCTTCAGGCCTTCGGCCCGGAACGCCTCGACGAATGGCCCGAGGATGTCCTTGCCGTAGGGTGTTCTGGTCGCCTTGTAGTCGGTGAACTGGCTGTCCCACAGGCAGAACCCGTCATGGTGCCGCGCCGTCAGCACGACATACTTCATCCCCGCCTCGCGCGCGCGGCGCGCCCACTCCTTGGGGTCGTAGAGGTCGGGGTCGAAGTTGCCGAAATACTTCTGATAGCCCGCGTCGTCGATCTCTTCGCGGTTCTTCACCCACTCATGCCGCGCCGCCAGCGCGTAGATGCCCCAGTGGATGAACATGCCGAACCGGTCATGCCGGAACCAGGCCTTCTTCTCGTCGGCAAGGAAAAGGGTGGAGATATCTTCGGTCACGGACGGACCCTCGCGCGGTCGGAAAATCGGCGAGTGGCGTAGCACGGCCACGGGCCGGTGCAAGCAGACCACTTGGCAGCGAGACGCAAAAGGCCCGCAATGCGGGCCTTTGTTCTTTAGTCGATGAGGTCTGCTTCAGACCGTGGCCCGGGCCTCGGCCAGCGCCTTGAGGTCTGCAGGCTTCAGCTGCACGCTTTCGCCGCAGCCGCATTCGCCGGTCTGGTTGGGGTTCTTGAAGGTGAAGCCGGACTTGAGGATGTCTTCCTCGAAATCCATCACCGTGCCGAGCAGGAACAGGGTGGCCTTGGGCTCGATGAAGACATGGACGCCCTTGTCCTCGATGTGGTCGTCGCCCTTCACCGCCTCGGCGACGTAAGCGAGCGTGTAGGACTGGCCGGCGCACCCGGCATCCTTGATCCCGACGCGCACGCCCATCACCGGCGTCTCGCTGTCCTCGATGATCTCGCGCACCCGCTCGGCGGCAGCATCGGTGAGGCTCATGATCTTCAGGGGCATCGGCTCAGACCTTCATCGTAGAGTGACGATATATAGACCTAACGCTCCGAACTTACCACCAGTTCAGCGCAACCTGCGCTTCCTCGCTCATGCGCGAGGCGTCCCATGGCGGATCGTAGACCATGTTGACCGTGACATTGCCGACGCCTTCAACCGACATCGCCGCATTCTCGACCCAGCCCGGCATCTCGCCCGCCACGGGGCAGCCCGGCGCGGTCAGCGTCATGTCGATGGCGAGGTTGCGGTTGTCGTCGAGGTCGACCTTGTAGATGAGGCCGAGCTCGTAGATGTCGACCGGGATTTCCGGATCGTAGACCGTCTTGAGGGCTGCGATCAGGTCTTTGGTGATGCGCTCCACCTCCTCGGCCGGCAGTTCGCCCGAGATGGTGGGCGTGATGCGCAGCGGCTCTTCGACCACCGGCGCCGGTGTCACGGGGGTGCTGCTTTCGAGCGGCAGGTCGGAAGTGTCGTCTGTCATGTCCGTCACGAAAAGAAACTCCGTGCCTTTTCAATGCCCTCGACGAGCGCGTCGATATCGTCCTTGCCCGTATATAGGCCGAAGGAGGCCCGGCAGGTAGAGCTGACCCCGAACCTTTGAAGCAGCGGCATGGCACAGTGCGTGCCAGCGCGTACGGCAATGCCGTAGCGGTCGAGGATGGTGGAAACGTCGTGGGCGTGGGCGCCCTCGACCTCGAACGAGAAGATGCCGCCCTTGCCGGGGGCAGTCCCGATCAGCCGCAGAGAATTGACCCGCAGCAGACGATCAGTCGCGTAGGCGGTCAGCTCGGCCTCGTGGGCCTGAGCGGCCTCGTGCCCGATCGATTCGACATATTCGACCGCGGCGCCGAGCCCGATGCCCTGCACGATCGGCGGCGTGCCGGCCTCGAAGCGGTGGGGAGGGACGTTGTAGGTGACGGTATCGCGGGTCACGAGGTCGATCATTTCGCCGCCGCCGTTGAACGGCTGCATCTCGGCCAGCAGGTCATACCTGCCGTAGAGCACGCCGATGCCGGTCGGACCGTAGAGCTTGTGGCCGGTGAAGACGTAAAAATCGGCGCCTAGATCCTGCACGTCGACCTTGAGATGCACCGCGCCCTGGCTACCATCGACCAGCACCGGAATGCCCCGCGCATGGGCGATCTCGACGATCTGCTTGATCGGCAGCACCGTGCCCAGCACGTTCGACATATGCGTGATCGCGACCATTTTCGTCCGCGGCGTCAGGGCCGCTTCGAAGGCGTCGATATCAAAGCTGCCATCGTCCCGAACATCGACCCACTTCAGCACCGCGCCCTTGCGCTCTCGGTGGAAGTGCCACGGCACGATGTTGGAGTGGTGCTCCATGATCGAGAGCACGATCTCGTCGCCTTCGCCGATTCGAGGACCGAGGAAGGACGCGGCGACGAGGTTGATGGCTTCGGTCGCCGAACGGGTGAAGATGATCTCTTCGGGCTGTGACGCGTTGAGGAACCGCGCCACCGACTGCCGTCCGCCCTCGTAGGCCTCCGTCGCCCGGTTGGCGAGCGTGTGGAGGCCGCGATGCACGTTGGCGTAGGCGTGGCGGTGGGCCCAGTCCATGCGGTCGAGCACCTGGTTCGGCTTTTGCGCCGAGGCGCCGGAGTCGAGATAGACGAGGCGCTTCCCGAAGATTTTCTCTTCGAGGATGGGGAAGTCGGCGCGAACTTTGGCGAGGTCGAATGTCATGTCAGCCCTTGGCCAGCCAGCCCTCGATGACGCCGGTCAGCGCCGCGTTGAGCGCCTCGTCCTCGATCGGGTCGATCAGTTCGGCGAGGAAGGCGCGCACCAGCATCGTCTCGGCTTCCGGCTTGGAGATGCCACGGCTTACCAGGTAGAACAGGTGGTCGTCGTCGAGCTGGCCGCAGGTCGAGCCGTGGCCGCAGACCACGTCGTCGGCATAGATCTCGAGCTCTGGCTTCACGAGGATTTCGGCCTCGTCCGAGAGCATCAGCCCCTGGCTCATCAGCTTGGCGTCGGTCTTCTGCGCATCGCGCGCCACGACGAGCCGCCCCTGCACCACCGCCTTCGAGCGACCGCGCGCGATCGACTTGAACAGCGGCTTGGACGACGTGTGCGGCACGGCGTGCAGTGCATCCATGGTGATATCGGCGTGCTGGCCGTCCGAGACCAGATTGAGCCCGGTCACGTCCGCATGCGCCCGTGCCCCGGCAAAGCGCGGGAAGACCTGCGTCCGGCTCACGGCCGCGCCGGCATTGATCACCAGCGTACGGAGCTTTGCGTCTTCGCCGAGCAGGTACTCGCTGGTGGCGAAATGCGTCGCCTTGGCGCTCATCAGGTTGACGGTAATGTGCGTCACCGTCGCGCCCTTGCCCACCTGCAGGAAGGTGGAGTGGTTCGTAAGGTGCGCCTCGTCGCTGCCGGAATAGACTTCGACGATCACGGCGCTACCGCCGTCGCCGACGAAGATTCGGGCGGACGAAGTCGAATGCCCCGCCCTGCCCTCGACGCGGCGGTCGATCTGGATCACCGGCGCGACGGCCCCCGTAAGGTCCAGCGTCAACGCATCGGCTGCAAAGGCACCGTTGAGACGCGTAACCACGTCGTCACGCGTCGTCAGCACGCCGCCCTTGGTGTGCCCGACGATCACACCAGCCGGCGCCGCGCCATGCGCCTGCACACGTCCGTTGGCGATCCCGAAGCGGAACGCACCTGCAATCGCCAGCGCCGATCCATCGGTCACCGCACTCCCCTCGGCAAGTTCCGGCACGGCGCGCAGCAGCAGCTTGAGGTCGGTGTAGTGATAGGCCTCGACCCGCCGCGTCGGCAGGCCGACGGCAGCCAGCCGCTCGGCCTCGGCGCTCGCGCCGACAGCCTGCAACTGCTCGATCAGCTTGGTCTCGGCGGGGCCGAGACGAACGGGAATGACGCTCACGCCGCCTTCTCCCCGTCGAAACCGGCATAGCCCTTGGCTTCGAGCTCGAGCGCCAGTTCCTTGGTACCGGACTCGACCACCTTGCCATCGGAGAACACGTGCACGACGTCGGGCACGATGTGGTTCAGCAGCCGCTGGTAGTGGGTGATCACCAGCATCGAACGCGTGCCGTCGCGCAGCGCGTTGACGCCCTTCGACACCACCTGCAGTGCATCGATGTCGAGGCCGGAATCGGTCTCGTCGAGCACGCACATCTTGGGCTTCAGCAGCGCCATCTGCAGGATTTCGGCGCGCTTCTTCTCGCCACCCGAGAAGCCGACATTGAGCGCCCGCTTCAGCATGGTGGAGTCGATGTTGAGCGACGCACCCGCTTCCTTGACTGCCCGCATGAAATCGGGCGTGGAGATTTCGCCCTCGCCTTTGGCCTTGCGCGTGGCGTTCAACGCTGCCTTGAGGAAGGTCATGGTGGCGACCCCGGGGATTTCGATGGGGTACTGGAAGGCGAGGAACAGCCCGGCGACGGCGCGCTCGGAGGGCTCCATCTCAAGGATGTTCTGGCCATCGAGCAGCACTTCGCCCGAGGTGATCTCGTAGTCGTCCTTGCCGGCCAGCACATAGCTCAGCGTCGACTTGCCCGAGCCGTTGCGGCCCATGATGGCATGGACCTCACCCTTGGGTACCACGAGGTTCACGCCCTTGAGGATTTCGCGCTCCTCGATACGGACATGCAGGTCGCGGATTTCGAGCATTGGGGTCGTCATCATGATCTCCAGTCTTCGCGCGGCTGTCCTGCGACGCCGGCGGCGTATTCTCGATGAGTTTGAGCCAGTCGGCCCTGATTGCAGTCGTCAGGCGTATCCACTCACGGCGTCGCCTTCGTCGGCAGCTCGACACGGGCGGGCCCGCCCGGTGTCCGGCTCGAGAGGCGGATGACGCCCTTTTCGGGCAGCTCGACAATGTTGATTTCCGGCAGATTCGACACACAGAGATATTTCAGCGTCTCAGTGCCGGTATTGGTAAGCTGATGAGCCATGTCGGCGCGACCGGCAGGAGCCGACAGCACATCACCCGCAGCAACCGCAAACGCACGCTCGCCAAACCGGTACGTTCCAGCCCCTGCGATCAGGTAGATCAGTTCGTCTTCCTGGTAGTGAACATGGAACGGGAACGCTGACTCGCCCGGTTTCACCTCGAAGTAGCTTGCCCCTAGTTGGGTAAGTCCCAGCTGCCGCGAGACATTGGTCTCGTCGGCGCCGATCCCCTGCTCCCAGTCTCGCCGCTTCAGTTCCAGCGCGTCGACGCTGACCACGGGTGTTGTAACGCTTGCCATCAGCCGACGCTGCCTTCGAGCGAGATGGCGATCAGCTTCTGCGTCTCGACCATGAACTCCATCGGCAGGTGCTGCAGCACGTCGCGGACGAAACCGTTGACGATCAACGCCACCGCCTCTTCCTCGGACAGCCCGCGCTGCAGGCAGTAGAACATCTGGTCGTCGGAGATCTTGCTGGTCGTGGCCTCGTGCTCGAACACGGCCGAAGCGTTGCGGCTCTCGATATAGGGCACGGTGTGGGCGCCGCACTTGTCGCCGATCAGCAGGCTGTCGCACTGGGTGAAGTTGCGGGCGCCCTTGGCCTTCGCATGCGCCGAGACCTGGCCGCGATAGGTGTTGTCGGAGAACCCGGCCGCAATGCCCTTCGAGACGATGCGGCTGGTGGTGTTCTTCCCCAGATGGATCATCTTGGTGCCGCTATCGACCTGCTGGTAGCCGTTCGAAATGGCGATCGAGTAGAACTCGCCCGACGAATTGTCGCCACGCAGGATGCAGCTGGGGTATTTCCAGGTGATGGCAGAACCGGTTTCCACCTGGGTCCAGCTGATCTTGGAATTGTCGCCCCGGCAGTCGCCGCGCTTGGTGACGAAATTGTAGATGCCGCCCTTGCCGTCCTTGTCGCCCGGGAACCAGTTCTGGACGGTCGAGTACTTGATCTCGGCGTCCTTCATGGCGACCAGCTCGACCACCGCCGCATGCAGCTGGTGCTCGGCTCGCGCCGGCGCCGTGCAGCCCTCGAGGTAGCTCACGTACGAGCCCTCGTCGGCGATCAGCAGCGTGCGCTCGAACTGGCCGGTCTTGGCCTCGTTGATGCGGAAATAGGTGCTGAGCTCCATCGGGCAGCGCACGCCCTTCGGGATGTAGCAGAACGACCCATCGGTGAAGACCGCGGAGTTGAGCGTCGCATAGTAGTTGTCGGACGGCGGGACCACCGTGCCGAGGTACTGCTTCACGAGGTCCGGGTACTCCCGGATCGCCTCCGAGATCGAGCAGAAGATGATGCCCATCTTGTTGAGCTCGGCGCGGAAAGTGGTCGCGACGGAGACCGAGTCGACCACCGCGTCCACCGCGACCCGCGGCTGCTCGACGCCGGCCAGCAGCTCGCGCTCCTTCAGCGGCACGCCAAGCTTCTCGTACATTTCGAGCAGCGCCGGATCGACCTCGTCCAGCGATTTCGGCCGGTTCGAGCTCTTGGGCGCGGCGTAGTAGTACATGTCCTGGAAGTCGATCTGGGGGTAGTGCACCTTGGCCCAGGTCGGCTCGGTCATGGTGAGCCAGCGCCGGTAGGCCTCGAGCCGCCACTCCAACATCCACTCCGGCTCGTCCTTCTTGGCCGAGATGAAGCGGACCGTGTCCTCGTTCAGCCCCTTGGGCGCCCGCTCGGACTCGATGACCGTTTCGAACCCGTACTTGTACTTCTCGACATCGAGCGCGAGCACCTGTTCGACGGTGTCGTTCTCGATCTCTTCCTTCAGGGTCGGGATGTCATAACGGGCCATGGTCTTCTTCCTACGCTGCGACGCGGCGGGCCTTGTGCCGGCCGACCACTTCGCCAAATGCCTTCAGGTATGCCTCGACGTCCGCCATCGTGGAGGACCAGCCGAAGCTGATACGGAGTGCGCACTCACTCAGATCGTTACGAACGCCCATCGCCGCAAGGACGTGGGACGTTCCCACCTTGCCGGACGAGCAGGCAGAGCCCGAACTGACGGAGACGCCGGCCAGATCGAGGCCCATCATCGCCAGCGAGTTCCTGACCCCAGGCACGGCGAAATTGCTGACATTGCCGATGCGATCGGTGCTCTCGCCGAAAATCACCAGGTCGGGACACATCGACCGCATTCCGTCTTCGGCGGCACGGACCAGCGTGCCGACATCGGCACGGTAGAACCGGTCCGGGAACGCGACCGTGGCCGCGCCGAACCCGGCGATCGCCGGAGCGTTCTCAGTGCCGCCGCGGCGGCCACTTTCCTGGCCACCACCGGGGATCAGGCGAACCTGGTCGGCATGGCCTTTCATCAGCAGTGCCGCCGCACCTGTGCCGCCACCGATCTTGTGTGACGATATCGCCATCAGGTCGGGCGGCCGGGAGGCAAACTCGAGCACCATCTTGCCAAAGGCCTGCACCGCATCGACGAAGAGGAAATGCGGGCTCGGACCCACCAGTGTCTCGATGCGGTCGACCGGCTGGATCACGCCCGTCTCGTTATTGACGAGGTGCACGGCGACCAGCAGGCGCATGCCGACCCTGTCCGCGTCGGCGATGGCAGATGCGATCTCCTCGACCTTGATGAGGCCATCGGCATCGAGCCCCACGCGCTTCAGCGGCAAACCAGTCGCCTCGGCGGCCTTCAGCACCGCGGTATGCTCGCCTTCCGAAACGACGATGGCATCGGCCCTGAACGCCCTGGCCCCGCCGATGATCGCCTGGCTGATGGCCTCGGTCGCAGACCCCGTGAACACCACCTGGTCGCGCTCGGCGCCGGCCAGCTTGGCCACTTCGGTACGGGCCTGGTCGACGACGGCGCGCAGAGCGCGGCCCTGCGCGTGTACGGATGAGGGATTTCCGGTAAGGTCGAGCGCGGCAATATGGGCGGCGCGCGCCTCCGGCAACAGCGGAGCTGAGGCGTTGTGATCCAGGTAGATCGTCTGTCGCGGCATCGTCACGAGGAACCACCTTGGTCTCGAATGCTCACTGCGACGCCCTTTGCGTTCTCAGCGATCCGAAACAATTCTTGAAATCGGACGCTCACATTCTTTAGAAGGAGCGCTCACCTGCAACCGCCAGCGGTTGGACCACCAAACGCCGCATCGAAAAAGCCAGTTTAGAATTATTCGAAACTAGAGTTTTCGGCCCATGTTTTAGGGAGCGGCGCACCATTCGTCAAGCCGAGAGACCGGCATGCGCGTGAGCCATGAGCCTCATGCATAAGACCGGCGGACCCGGAGAAACGGCGTAGGAACGTCATGCCAGAAGTCATCTTCAACGGACCCGAAGGCCGCCTCGAAGGCCGCTACCAGCAGGGCAAGGACCCCAACGCGCCGATCGCCATCGTGCTGCATCCGCACCCGCAGTTCGGCGGCACGATGAACAACCAGATCGTCTACAACCTGTTCTACATGTTCGCCGAGCGTGGTTTTTCGGTGCTGCGCTTCAACTCGCGCGGCGTCGGCCGCTCGCAGGGCCTGTTCGATCACGGCATCGGCGAACTGTCGGACGCCGCGGCGGCGCTCGACTGGCTGCAGTCGCTCAATCGCGAGTCGCGTGGCTGCTGGATCGGCGGCTTCTCGTTCGGCGCCTGGATCGGCATGCAGCTGCTGATGCGCCGCCCGGAGGTGGAAGGCTTCATCTCGGTGAGCCCGCCGGAGAATCTCTACGACTTCTCGTTCCTCGCC
>CAIMLX010000089.1 GCA_903842455.1 uncultured Hyphomicrobiales bacterium
CAACCGGCTGTTGGCCCAGACCGTGCACCTGTCGCAGATTTCGCTAGTGATCAACCGGCTGTTCTCGACCTATATCGGGGTGCACGACGAAGCCGAGATGCTACGGGAGCATGCCTTGGTGATCGACCACCTGCTGATCGGCGATGCCGACGGCGCCATGGTGGCCAGCCGGCATCACCTCGATGCCGATCACGAGCGAGCCCGTGCGCGCCTGAAGGTGCTGTCGGTGTTCGATGCCGCCGAAATCGCACCCTACCTTACCCGCGTCCACTGAATTGACCGGCAACCGCCCGACGCTTCGCGTCATCGCCCGCAGTGAGGTGCTGCCCAAGCCGGTTCGCGAGCTGGCAGCGCGCGACCTCGACTTCGATATCGAATTCGAATTGATAGACAGCGTAAAGGGCCTGCAGAGGGTGGTGACGCGCCCTGACACGTTCGACATCTATCACCAGTGGCATACGATCGACCTGATCTGGACGGCCCGCGCCATCCAGGCGATCGACCTCAGGCGCATCCATAGGGGCCGTGAAATCCGTGCTCGCGCGGTCGCCCAGCGCAGCGACGCCAGGAAGCTCGGATCGCTGTTCGACAACCTGTTCCTGCAGCCTACCGGTGCCCTGGGGTCAATTCCGTCCGACCAGATCATCATGCTTCCCATCATGCACGGAGTAGACGCCTTCGGTTACCTGCCGGCGGCCCTGAAGGAGTGGCCTGTCGGGACGCCGGCCAGCTGGGGTTGGCTCCTCGACCCGCGCCTACAGGGTCGCGTCGCCATCATGAACGAGCCGGTGCTCGGCATGATCGAAGCGGCGCTGGCGGTGGAGGCCGCAGAAAACGTAACCTTCTCCGATGTGGGCAATCTCAGTATCGAGGAAATCGACATCGTCGCCGATGCTCTGATCCGCAAAAAGAAGCTCGGACACTTCAAGACTATCTGGGGAAATTACGAGGAGGCGGCGCGCTCGATGCAGCGCGGCACCGTGCTCCAGTCGATCTTTTCGCCCGCCATAGCCATGCTCCGCCGGCAGGGCGTGCCGGTGATCAGCGCGGTACCGCAGGAAGGCTACCGCGGCTGGCACGTCGACCTCTGCCTGTCGTCGGCCACACGCGGTGAAGCGCTCGACGCGGCCTATGCCTACCTCAATTGGTGGATGGACGGCCGCGCCGGCGGCATCGTGGCGCGGCAGGGCTACTATTACGTGCTGCCCGAACTGGTGCGCCCCCATGTCAGCGCGGCGGAGTGGGACTATTGGTATGCCGGCAAACCCGCTGCCGAGGCCCTAAACGACACGCTGGGCCAGCCCGCCATACCTCTCGGCCATGTGCGCGAGGGCGGATCGTATCTCGAGCGGATGTCGCGCGTGCGCGTCTGGAACGTGTTCATGGACGAGCACAGCTATCTGGTCCGGCGCTGGCGCGAGTTCCTCGAAAGCTAGGCAGCTCCGGAGCTTTCAACTCCGGAGCCGGATCGCTCTCAGGCGGCCCGCCTGGCCGCAGTAGCCGTTGTGTCGACGGCGCCGTCTCTGATAACCACGCCGTATTCGGCTTCGGCGGTGGCGACGTCGATGAACCCCTCCCGGATATCGGCGAGCACGCTTTGCGGGTCACGCTCCAGAGGATTGCCGTAACCGCCGCCGCACGGCCCTTCCGAGATGAGGTGCTCACCAGCCTTCAGCGCGTGGTACGGCACCTTGGATGGCATATCCTCGACCGAGCCATCGGCCTTCACCAGCTTCAGTGATGCGACCCTGCCTTCAGAGCCGCCGTCATACCCCCAGGGGCGGAACTTGTGGCCGTCGCCTTCCACCGAGAAGGCGCCGTCCGCCAGCATCGTGAACTCCCGGATGGTGCCGATACCGCCACGGGTACGTCCGGGTGCCGCGTCGTTGTTGCGCAACTCGTAGCGATCGACCCGGATCGGCAGGTGCGATTCGATATCCTCGATCGGGTTGTTGCGGGTGTTGGCGAACAGCGTATCAACCGCATCCATGCCGTCCGAGTTGGCACGGCCGCCATAGCTGCCCTCGAGGATCTCCATGTGCACCCACTGCTGGCCGGCTTGGGTGCCGGAAAACGCCACGACACGCAGGTTGCCGATGCCGGCCGAAACCTGCGCGGGCACGGCTTGCGACAGCGCCTTCATGACCGTGTCGGCAAGCGCGTTGCCTGGGCAGAATCGGGCGATAACGGGGGCTGGGAAGATCGGGTTGGCCAAGGTGCCCCTGGGCGCCACGATAGTGATCGGCCGGCTCAGCCCTTCGTTCTGGGGGATCGAACCGTAGACGACGCTGTCGAGCAGAATCGAGCGCAGCGTCAGCCAGATCGAGATATCCACCGTGCCGACAAGTGGCATGTTGATGGGCCGGTCCGGGATCTGCGGCGCGGTGCCGGTGAGATCGACCACCATGCTGTCGCCCCTGACTTTCAGCGTCACCGCGATGGGCAAGTCGCGGTGAGACGGATCGGGATCGTCGAGGAACCCGTCGATGAAGGTCTTGGCCGAGTAATCGCCATCAGGAAGCGCCGAGATGGCGTTGCGCATCAAGCGCTCGGAATAGTCGAGGAGGTCCTCGAACGCGTCCATAACCGTCTTGAGGCCGTACTGGTTGACCAGCGCCAGATAGCGCTCAGCGCCGATCTCGGCGGTGCGGACCTGCGCCTCCATGTCGCCGACGACCAGCGAAGAGGCCCGGATGTTGTCGCGCAGGATCGACCACACCGCGTCATTGCGCTTGCCCTTGTCGTAAACCTTGATCGCCTTGAACTGCAGGCCCTCGGCATAGGTGTCGACGGCATTGACGATGCCGGTGCTGCCCGGCGTCAGGGCGCCGATATCGAGATGGTGCGCGGTGGTGACCGAGAAGCCGATGAGCGTGCCATCGAGGAATACCGGCACGAGGAAACCGACGTCCGGGCCGTGGCTCGCGCCCCCATAGGGGTCGTTGTGCATGATGACGTCGCCCGGCTCGATGGTCTCGCCGCGCTCGGCTATTTGCTTTAGCACGCCACGGACGTAACCGGGGATCGGTCCCGACTGCAGTGGCGTCGACATCTTGCATTCGCACAGCTGCCGGCCTGTCGCATCAGTCAGCGCCGTACCGAAGTCCTCGCTCTCGCGGATGATCGACGAATAGCTCATGCGCATGAGCTTGAAGCCCATTTCGACCGCGATGCTCTCGAGCGCGCCCTGGATCACCGCACCGGTGACGGGGTCGACGCGGGTGGCAGCCGCCTGGGCGCCGGAGGTGTTTTGGCTCATGTGGTTGCTCCCAGCGTGATGAGGATACTGCCCGATTGATCGACGATGGCTGTGGTATTGGGCGGCATGACGGTGGTGGAATCCTTCTGGAGGATGATGGCCGGTCCGCTGAACCGCTCCCCGACAGGAAGCGCTTCCCGCCGATAGACCGGGGTCTCGACGCTCTGCAGCGCGCCATCGACGCGGAACACGCTCGGCACGGAGCGAACCCGCGCAGCCTCCAGCGTACCGCCGGCCGGCGGCTTCAGCTTCGTGATCTTGGGCATCCGGCCGATACCGGACACCCTGATCGTGACGATCTCGATCGGGCTTGCGGTGAAGGCGTGGCCGTACTCGGCAGCATGGGCGCGGTGGAACGCCGCGAAGGTGTCCGCTAGGCCCTCGGCAGTGATCTCCCCGTCAGGGAACGCGATCTTCAGTTCGTACCCCTGCCCCACATAGCGAAGGTCGCCGATACGCTGGAACGAGACGTCATCGGCGGCAATCTTGTCGGCCTCGAACTGTGCCGAAAGCTCGGCCTCCATGGCACGGACATCATTGTTGATGCGAGCGAGATCGACAGCCCCCGACACCTGGAACTGTGTGCGAGTGACATCGTATTTGAGGTCGGTGGTCAGGAGACCCATCGCCGAGGTAATCCCGGGGAAGGGTGGCACGATGACTTCCGGGATCTCGAGCATGGCCGCGACCTCGACCCCGTGGAGAGGACCGGCGCCACCGAATGCGACGAGCGCGAAGCCGCGCGGATCGATGCCCTTCTGGACGGTGCGCGAGCGGATGGCATTGGCCATGTTCGAGTTGATGATGGTGAGGATGCCCTCTGCCGTCTCGTTGAGCGACAGGCCTAGGCGACCGGCAAGGTCGGCCACCACGCGTTGCGACGCCGCCGGGTCCAGCGTCATGCCGCCACCGAGGAAATCCTGCGGGGCAAGCCGGCCGAGCACCAGGTTGGCGTCGGTCACCGTCGGCTCAGTGCCGCCGCGGCCATAAGCCGCCGGGCCCGGCACGGCGCCAGCCGATTGAGGGCCGACGCGGAAGGCACCGCCGCGGTCGATATGGGCAATCGAGCCGCCACCTGCGCCGATTGTATGGATATCGATCATCGGCATCAGAAGCGGGAAGCCGGCGATCGAAGTGGAGCGGGCATCTGTCTCGGCGAACCTGCCGTCGACAACGATGCCGATATCGGCGCTGGTCCCGCCGATGTCGAAGGTGATCAGGCGCTTCCGGTCGGTCAGGTCGCCGATCCACTTGCCACCGAGCACGCCCGCGGCGAGGCCAGACAGCAGGGTCAGAGTCGGCTTTTCGGTGACCATCTTGGCGGTGGCGACGCCGCCATTCGACGCCATGATCCGCAGGTCGCCAGTGACGCCGGTTTCACGCAGCGCGCCGTCGAGATGCGCGATGTAGCGGTCCACCTTCGGGCCGATGAAGGCGGCGAGCGATGCAGTGGTGAAACGCTCGAACTCGCGGAACTGCGGCGAAATGAACGATGAGGTGGTGACGAACGCGTCGGGCATCACCTCCTCGACGATCGCCTTGGCGGCCAGCTCGTGCGCCGGATTGAGGTAGGAGAACAGGAAGCAGATGGCGACCGACTCGACGCCCTCCGCCTTCAATTCCTCGGCGACGCGACGAACGGCGTCGCCATCGAGCGGCACCAGCTCTTCGCCGGTCGGCGGTACCAACCGCCCGCCAACAGTCTTGCGGAACTGGCGGCGCACCAGTGGCCGACTCTGCCACGGCAGTTCCTGGATGATGGAGTAGTGCTCGACGCGCTGGTGGCGGCCGATATGGGTGATGTCGCGAAAGCCTTCGTTGGTGATCAGCCCGGCCTTGGCGCCCTTGTTCTCGAGCACCGCGTTGGTGGCGGTGGTGGTCCCGTGAAAGACGTAGTCGATCTGCGATGGATCGATACCGTTGTCGGCGCAAAGCTCGCGAATGCCGGTCATCACCCCACGCGAGGGATCATCCGGAGTGGTAGACACCTTGTGGATCGCGACTTCGCCACTCTGCATGTCGCAGAAAACAAGGTCGGTAAACGTGCCGCCCACGTCTACGCCGATGGTCTTCATCAAGGGATCTCCGCTCCGTCGCTACAGTCCTGCGCGATACGGTATTATGGATGCATAGTCCACAATTGCTCCGCAAGAGGGATTGCGACCGAAGGCCAGAACACCCGTGCGGAACGCCATTCCTGCATCAGAATGAGGCAAACGATGCCGGTTGCTTGAGCATGGTGGCGTCACAATGTGCGGGCCCGACGAAACACGCCGACGAAGCGCCCTACGGACCTAGAAGCCCATTGTCATGTCTGGACTCTGTATACATAGTGACGGTGGGTACTCGTGTTTCCGGGTGACCCGAGGGACAACAGGGGAAACCAATGAACCTTCATGCAGCACGAGTGGCGGGCCTTGCGCTTGCCATCGGGATCGCCGCGATCGGCGCGGTGCAGGCACAAGACGCCGTCGCAGCCGCGAAGGCAGATCTCGACAAGTACACTGCCATTCCGACATTCGAAGCGCCGGGCGAAGCCTTCGACGCCAAGGCTTGCACGGCCGGCCAGCGCATCATGCAGGTGCCGGCATCGAGCGCAGTGCCGTTCGTCTCCACCATTGCCAACGGCATGGCGGCGATCGCTAAGGAAATCGGCATCGAATATCAGATCTGGGAAAACCAGGGGCAGCCGACGCAGTGGGTGCAGGGCCTTGAGTTTGGCACATCCAACAAGTTCGACCTGATCGACTTGCTGGCCGGCGCCGATCCGCGTGCCCTCGTCGCGCAAATCAAGGCGGCACGGGACGCCGGCGCCATCGTCACGGCCTCGCACCTCACCGGTTATGAGCAGGAAGTTCCGGGCGGCCTCACTGCGTCGATCCCGATCAACTACAAGCAGGCCGGCAAGCTGATCGCCCAGTGGGCGATCGTAAAGAGCGGCGGCAAGGCCAACGCGCTGGTCCTCGTGACCAACGAGGTGCTCTCCACCGACTCGATGATGGCCGGCATCAAGGAGGCGTTCGACGCCGCCCCCGAGAGCAAGTTCACCGTCGTCAACGTGTCGATCCCGGATTGGGCAACCAAGATCCAGTCGAACGTCCAGTCAGCCGTGATCGCCGACCCGACCATCAACTACATCCTGCCGATCTATGACGGCATGAACCAGTTCGTGGTCCCTGCCCTCACCATCACCGGTGCCAGTGACAGGGTGAAGATCGCGACCTTCAACGGCACGCCCTTCGTGCTCGACATGATCCAGAACGGCCAGGTCGAGATGGACGTCGGCGAAAACCTCGACTGGATTGCCTACGGCATGCTCGACGCCCAGATGCGTCTCCTCTGCGGGCTGCCGCCGGTGACTGACCCGAAGATTCCGCTCCTGATCTTCGATGCGAACAACGCAGCTACCGCGGGCACCCCGGCCGAAGTCTCCAAGGGCTATGGCGACGCGTACGTCGCGGGCTACAAGGCTCTATGGAAGCTCTAGACCAAACGTCAAAGGTTCCGACGGGGGACGCTTCGGCGCCCCCTGCCTCGGCCCTTCGGGTTGATGGCCTGTCCAAGCATTTTGGCGCGGCGCGCGTCCTGGACAATGTGTCGCTCGAGGTGAAGCGCGGCGAAGTTCACGGCCTGCTGGGCCAGAACGGCTCCGGCAAGTCCACACTCATCAAGATTCTCGCCGGGTTCCACGCGCCGGACCCAGGCGCGCGGCTCGAGGTAGGCGGCCATCCCATCGATTTGCCTCTGGCGGCCGGCGAGTTCATGAAGCTTGGCATCGCGTTCGTGCACCAGCACCTGGGCCTGATCCCGTCGATGACCGTGCTCGAGAACCTGCTGGTCGGCGAGCACGCCGTCGCGCCCAACTGGCGCATCGACTGGGGCCGGCAAGCGCAACGCGCCCGCGAGTTGTTCCGGCGCTTCGGCCTCGCGCTCGACCCGGGCGTACCGGTTGAGCGACTGACTTCGGTGGAGCGCGCGCTGCTTGCCATCGTCAGGGCATTCGACCAGCTCGAACGCATCGAGGGCACGGCGACGAGGCTGCTGATCCTCGACGAACCCACCCCATTCCTTCCCGCCGACGACGTCGGCCGGCTGTTCGCCCTGGTCCGCGGCATTGTTGCCGAAGGGGCCAGCGTGATTTTTGTCTCCCACGACATCGACGAAGTCTGCGAGCTGACCGACAGGATCACCGTGCTGCGTGACGGCAGGCTGGCGGGCTCGCTGGCGACGCGGGACGCGAGGAAGTCCGAGATCGTCGAACTGATCGTCGGGCGCGCGGTCGACCTCACCGCCATGCGCCCTCCTGTGCGTGCATTGGGAGAGGAACGGCTGATCGTCACCGGTTTGCGCGGCCGCATGGTCCGCGATGTTTCGATGACAGTGCGCGCCGGCGAGGTCGTCGGCCTCACTGGGCTGATGGGCTCGGGCTACGACGAAGTGGTGCAACTCACGTTTGGCGCGACGGCAGCAACCGCCGGGACCATTGCGCTCGACGGCGCCGAGAGCGAGGCGGCGCGGATGGCGCCGCATCGCTCGGTCAAGGCCGGCATCGTGTTCATCCCCGCCGACCGCCTTGCGGCCGGTATTGTCCCGACGCTGAGCGTCACCGACAATGTCACCCTGCCGGTGCTGGGCCAGTTCGGCGGCAGCACCTGGCTCGACCGCGGCAAGATGCGACGGCACGCGGTGGATCGGATTGACGCGTTCGACGTCCGGCCGCGCTCGCCCGATGCGCTGATGAGCGCCCTTTCAGGCGGCAACCAGCAAAAAGTGGTGCTGGCCAAGTGGTTCCAGATCAAGCCGCGGCTGGTGCTGCTCGACGAGCCGACCCAGGGCGTCGATGTCGGGGCACGCGAACAGGTGTTCGCCGAGATCCGCAAGGTTTCCGCCGACGGTGCGGCAATTGTCTGTGCCAGTTCCGACCATGAGCAACTGGCGGCCATATGCGACCGCGTGCTCGTCTTCAGCCGGGGACAAATCGTTGCCAGCCTGAGCGGCGACCAGATCTCCAAATCCGCCATCGCGGAAGCCTGCTACATCACCGCCGAAACGCCGATCGAGGCCAAATGACCGAAACCTCCGCCCCCTCCACCGTGCAACGTCGGCAAGCCTGGATCGATCGGGGTGAGCGCTATGGGCTGCTCGTCGCCTGGCTCGCCGTGATCATCGTGTTCGGCATCCTCCGGCCCACCACTTTCCTCAGCTGGATGAACTTCTCGACCATCTTCGGCTCGCAGGCCGTGCTGGTCGTGCTGACGCTCGGGCTGATCATCCCGCTGACGGCGGGCGACTACGACCTGTCGATCGCCGGCAACCTGACACTCAGCGCCATGACTATCGCCGTGCTCAACGTGACGATGGGCTGGCCGCTGCTGGCGGCAATCGCGGCGGCGCTCGTGGTCGGGATCGCCATCGGTGCGCTGAATGCGTTCCTGGTGCTCTACTTCCGCATCAACTCGCTGATAGTGACCCTCGGCATGGGCACCTTCCTCCACGGCATCACGCTCTGGATCTCGGGCTCCAACACTATCAGCGGCGTCGACTTCGCCATCGCGCAGTGGGTGATCGTCAACCGCATCTTCGGCATCCCGCTGGCCTTCTACTACGCGCTGATCCTCGCCGCGATCATCTGGTACGTGCTGACCTACACCGCCGCTGGCCAGCGCCTGCTCTTCGTGGGCCGGGGCCGCGAGGTCGCCCGCCTGTCCGGCATCCGTGTCGACCAGGTCCGCGCCGTTACGTTTATATGCTCGGGCATCCTCGGTGCCGTGGCCGGCGTCCTGTCGGTGGGCACGCTCGGCGCCACCGACCCAAATTCCGGCCTCACCTACCTGCTGCCCGCCTTCGCGGCGGCGTTCCTCGGGGCGACCAGCATCACGCCCGGCCGCTTCAACCCGATTGGCTCGGTCATCGCCGTGTACTTCCTCGTCACCGGCATTACCGGGCTCTCGATCCTTGGGATCAGCACCTTCGTGCAGGATTTGTTCTACGGCGGCGCTTTGGTGATCGCGGTCGTCCTTTCGCAGCTCGTCCGTGGCCGCCAAGAGCGCGTCGCATGACCCCTATCGCGATCGACGCAGCACTGGTTGAACGGATGATCGTGGAAATGGGTGCCATCGGCGCCCATAGCGGCACCGGGGTCTGGCGAACGGTCTATTCGCCCGAATGGGTGCAGGCGAACGACCTGTTTGCGCGCTGGTGCGCGGAGGCGGGTCTGACCGTGAGCCGCGATGCCGTCGGAAATGTGTGGGGTAAGCTTCAGGGGACCGAGGCGGGAAAATCCATAGTCTCCGGCTCGCATATCGACACGCAGAAGCCTGGGGGCCGCTACGATGGGACGCTTGGCGCGCTGAGCGCATTGATCGCCCTAAAGGTGCTGAAGGCCCAGTTCGGCGCCCCAAAGCGCACGCTCGAGGCGGTGTCGCTATGCGAGGAGGAAGGCAGCCGCTTTCCTTCGGCCAATTTCTGGGGCTCGCGCGCAATAACCGGCACAATCTCGTCCACCGATCCCGAGACCACGATTGGCTACGATGGCGAGACCATCGCCAGCGCGATGCGCGATGTCGGTCTCGACTCGGCGGCCATTCCCTCCGCACGCCGCGACGACATAGACAGCTTCATCGAACTGCATATCGAGCAGGGCCCGATCCTCGAGCATGCAAACCTGCCAGTGGCCGTGGTGCATGCCATCACCGGCCTCCGGCATTACCGCGTCAAGTTGACGGGCGAACAGAACCACGCCGGCGCCTTCCCCATGGACCTGCGCCGCGACCCGATGGCCGGCTTCGCCGAAATCGCCAGTGGCGTTATCGACACCGCCCACCGGATGGGCCGACCTGCGGTGACGACCATCGGTCGTGCCGAGGTCTATCCCAACGGCGCCGCCGTGATTCCGCGCTCGGTATCCTTCACCGTCGATGCCCGTCATCCCGCCCCGGCCCAGCGCCTCGCCCTTTACGAACGCCACGAAGCCCTGATGCTGGAAGTCGCGAAACGGCGCGGCCTCGAGATCGAATGGTCGAGCCAGATCGAGAAGGAACCATGCCTCAGCGACCGCGGCCTGGTGGACGCGTTCCAGCAGGCCGCGGTCAGCCAAGGCATCCCCCACATGACGATGGCGAGCGGCGCCGGGCACGACACCCAGCAGATGGCGAAGATCGCCAAGGTGGTGATGATTTTCGTGCGCAGCGAAGGTGGCCGCAGCCATACGCCTGAGGAGTTTTCCACCATCGAGGATATAGTGGCCGGCATAAGCGTCCTGGCGGCAGGGCTGCACAGCCTGGCCTACTAGCGCTGGCTGAGTGATTCCCGTCGATTACCAGTGGCCCGGCCGTTCGCCGTTTTTGGTGGCCGTTGCATATGCACGGTATCGAATGCGCGCGTCGGGCCATTAAGGTCGCTGGCAGATGCCCGCTTCGCGCCAAGAGCGACCTGTGAGCTATGCTCAACCGCTGACTAGTGGGGCAAAGTGCGGCTTACCGCCTTCTTCCCCTAGCGACCCTGTCGGCTCTGTTGTTGCGCGGTGGTGCAGCGGCCGAGGTAGTTGCCGAGTTCAATCAGACTGAACTCCTCGATGACCATGTCGAGCGAGAGTGCGGGATCGAGCCGTGAGATGACAAACAGGTGTTCCTCGCC
>CAIMLX010000090.1 GCA_903842455.1 uncultured Hyphomicrobiales bacterium
CGCCCACCGTAACAAGGTGAATGACTACTACGATCAGGAACTCTTCACGCGGCTCAACGATAAGGGTCGCGGCAAGGTTCTCGTTGTTATGCAGCGACTGCACGAAAACGACCTCACCGGTCATCTCCTTGAACGTGGCAACTGGACCCATACCGTAATACCGGCACGGGCAACTGAGGACCGTCATTTCCGGATAGGGCCACGGCCCGACGATCTGTGGCTTAGGCGGGCCGGAGACATCCTTCTGCCCCAGTTCAATACTTCGGAGACGCTAGAAGACCTCCGGACTACCCTCGGCAGCCTGAGCTTTGAGGCGCAGTACCAGCAAAACCCCATCCCGATGGACGGTGCGGTCATCAAGCGCTCCTGGCTTCGGTACTACGATCAGCTGCCAGACGACTTCGACTTCATCGTTTCATCCTGGGACCTGGCTTCCACGATCGAAGAGGATTCGGACTATTCCGTCGGGACGGTTTGGGGTCGTAGGGGCAGAGAGTTTTACCTGCTGGATGTAATCCGCGGACGCTATGAAGCACCAGACATCCGGCGAAAGATCGAACAAACGGAACTGAGCTGGAAGGCGCATGCCACGATCATAGAAAAAGCAGGCATCGGCGATGCGATTGGCTCGGAGATGCGTCGACAAAGCCGCATCCGGCCCATCCTCATACCCGTCCGTGTAGATAAGCAGTCGCGGCTCATCGCCGAGTCGCCCAAGTTCGAGGCGAACCAGGTATTGCTTCCGCGTGAGGCCAGCTGGCTAGGCGCCTACCTCGGTGAACTTCTGTCTTTTCCCTCGGGCCGGCACGACGACCAAGTCGACAGTACGTCCCAAGCGCTGAAGTACCTCACAGGGAAGATGCCACGGTCATCCAAGGTCCCCACCCAACCTGTCGCCAGACCGTCCCCTGTCCGCCCACCGGGGCGAGCTTTCCGACGACGGGTGATGCCTTGGCAAAGTCAATGAACTCCGTTGTTGAAGTGCATGCTTCCTACAACTGCGACTGGCTGGCGCTGAGTGAATCTTCCCTGTTTTTTCCCTGTTATGCAGGGAAACTCTATCACCCGGAACATGCGCCTCCGCCGGACCAGAGAGGCCGACCTTTCGATTCGCAGAAGACAGAAACCTCAGCCCGCTCGTGCGAGCAGCCCCTCGAAATACGCCACCGTCCGCTCGAGGCCCTGGCGCAGTTCCACCTTGGGCGCCCAGCCAAGGGCCTCGCGGGCCAGCGTAATGTCGGGTTGGCGCTGCTTCGGATCGTCCTGTGGCAGCGGGTGCCGGACGATGCGCGAACGGCTGCCGGTGATGTCCAGCACCAGGTCCGCCAGTTCGGCGATGGTGAACTCCACCGGGTTGCCGAGGTTCACTGGCCCGCCGAACCCGGCCGGCGTCGCCATCAACCGCATCAGCCCGTCCACCAGGTCCGACACGTAGCAGAACGACCGGGTCTGCTGTCCGTCGCCGAACATCGTGAGGTCCTGCCCGCGCAGCGCCTGCACGATGAAGTTCGACACCACCCGCCCATCCTCGGGATGCATGTTCGGGCCGTAGGTGTTGAAAATGCGGGCCAGTTTGCCGTCCACCCCGTACTGCCGGCGGTAGTCGGCGAACAGCGTCTCCGCCGCGCGCTTGCCCTCATCGTAGCAGGAGCGGATGCCGATCGGGTTCACGTTGCCCCAGTAGCTCTCGGGCTGCGGGTGGACGTGCGGGTCGCCATAGACCTCCGAAGTCGAAGCCTGCACCACGGGCACCCCCAGCCGCTTCGCCAGCTCAAGCACGTTGATAGCCCCAAGCACGCAGGTGCGGATCGTGCGCACCGGGTCATGCTGGTAATGCACCGGCGAGGCCGGGCACGCGAGGTTGAAGATGGCATCGACCTCGAGGTCGTACGGCTGCTCGACGTCGCCGCGCACCAGGCTGAAGCGCGGGTTGCCGTCGAGGGGCGCCAGGTTGCCGGCGCCGGCCGTCTGGAAGTTGTCGAGGCAAATCACATGGTGCCCGGCCTCGATCAGGCCGAGGCACAGATGCGACCCCACGAACCCGGCGCCACCCGTCACCAACACCCTGCTACTCAAGTCTCGCCTCATCGCTGGTCACTGGCCGGCAAGCGACGCGCCATCCGGCCGGACCGCATTCGGCCCGGCCCGGATCGCTCGCTCCCGGAGCGCGCAGTGTATCGACGCCGCTGCGACGGGCATAGCGGGGCTCCGGCTCGTTTCTCGTTCAGAACCCCTTCATCTACATGTCGATTTGGCGGCAGAGACTTGGCCTATTCGTGGAAGGGTCACCACTGGACTCGATCGACGGAGTCCGGTAACGTTCCCGGTATTGATCGCGGTCAACCGCGGCGGAGGAGTTGTTTTGGCGAGGCGGCCGACCATCATCGATGTCGCGAAGCTGGCTGGGGTGTCGAAGAGCACTGCGGCGCGGGCGTTGACGGATGCGGCTGATGTCAACGATGTCACGCGCGACCGGGTGCGGAAGGCGGCGGCGGCGGTCGGGTATGAGCGGAACCACCTGGCGGTGGGGATGCGCTCGGGGCGGTCGGGGTTGTTCGGGCTGGTGATTCCGGATATCGCGAACCCGTTCTGGGCCGAGGTGGCGCGCGGGGCGCAGGATCTGATGGCCGAGAACGCAGCGTCGCTGCTGGTGTTCTCGTCCGATTGGGATCACGACCGCGAGGCGTCGCATCTGCGCGCGCTGCGGCAGGCCCGCGTCGAGGGCGCCATCGTCAATCCGGTATCGGACAATGTCGACGATTTCGGGCGCTTTGGTGTGCCGCTGGTGCTGATCGGCTCGTCGGCCGAGCGGTTTCCCGATACGCCGAGCATCGGTTCGGACATCCGGCAGGCGGTGCGGCTCGGGCTCGATCACCTCAACGAACGCGGGCATTTGGCGCCGGCGCTGATCCTCGGCCCGCGCTCGCGCCTCGCCCGGGCGCGTTTCCTGCGCAGCGTGCAAGAGCATTGCCTCGAGCGCGACATCGACCCGGCGATCCTGCCGGTCGAGGATGCCGACTATACGTTCGAGGGTGGCCATGCCGCCATGGGCCGGCTGATGGCGCGGCAGCCGCTGGGACACCTGACGGTGTTCTGCGCCAACGACCTGATGGCGCTGGGCGCGCTGCTCGCCGCCCGCGAGGCGGGGCGCGAGTGCCCGCGCGACGTCTCGATCCTCGGCTTCGATGGCGTCCCCAGTGGAGCGTTCTCCTGGCCGGGCCTGACGACGATCGAAAAGCCGGCGCGCGAACTGGGCCGCCGTGCCGCGCAGGCGCTGTTCGACGAGATCGCCGGCCGCCACGCGACCGGCCGCCGGTATCTGCCCTGCCGCCTGATCGAGCGGGGTTCGCTCGCCGACCTGAGCGCACAAACCCCGCTGAAAATCGCGGCCGGTGGGAGGATCTGACGCAAATGAGTGTGCGTAGGCCACAAACTTCTGCCAGTCCCGCCGCCAGCAGCAATTTGATGCTTGCGACCGGGAACGTTCCCGCGATTCGCCGCCTCGCGACGGGCATCCGCCGCTGGTGGCCCTACTACCTGATGATGGCCCCCGGGCTGCTCTTCTTCCTGGTGTGGCACTACTTCCCGATCTGGGAGGCCAAGATGGCCTTCGAGCAGGTGCGAATCATCCCGCCCAACATCTGGGTGGGGCTGAAGCATTTCCAGACGCTGTTCGCCTCGCCGGTGTTCTACAACGTGCTGGCGAACACGCTGATCATCTCGACCATGAAGATCGTCTTCGTGTTCCCCATCCCGATCATCGTCGCCCTGCTGCTGAACGAGGTGCGGTCGGGACGGCTGCGCAAGTTCATGCAGTCGGCGATCTACCTGCCGCACTTCCTCAGCTGGGTGGTGATCGCGGGCATCTTCATCGCGCTGCTGTCGCCGTCGGACGGGGCGGTGAATCAGATCACCGGGTTCTTCGGCGCCCGGCCCGTGTCGTACATGACCGACGGCAATGCCAGTCGCTGGGTGCTGGTGTTTTCCGAGATCTGGCGCTCGGCCGGCTGGGACAGCCTGCTCTACCTCGCCGCCATCATCGGCATCGACCAGTCGCTCTACGAGGCGGCGGAACTGGACGGCGCCAGCCGCTGGCAGAAGATCTGGCATGTGACGATCCCGGGCATCGTGCCGACCATCGCGACGCTGTTCATCCTGAACATGGGGATGTTCCTGTCGGCCGACCTGAACCAGGTCATCAACTTCCTCAACGACGTCAACCGCAGCTCGATCGACATCCTCGACACCTATGTCTACCGGCTCGGGTTGCGGACCGGCGAGTACTCGCTGGCGACGGCGGCCGGCCTGTTCAAGGCGGTTCTGGGCATGATCATGATCCTCGCAGCGCACTTCGTTTCGAAGCGCCTGACCGGCAAGGGAGTGTGGTGATGTCGACGACCGCGCCTCCCGCCGTTCCGCCCGCCCGCGCCATGGCCGGCGCTCCGGCCCGCCGCAATGCCATCCGCCGCAGCCCGCTCGAGCGGATCGAGTACGCCATCATCGTCTCCACTCTGCTGCTGCTGGTGGTGCTGACGGTGCAGCCCATCCTCAACCTCATCGCAATGTCGGTCTCCGACCCGGCCAGGGTCACCGGAATGAGCGGCCTGGCGGTGTTCCCGGAAGGCTTCTCGCTCGATGTCTGGGTCCTGCTGTTCCAGCACCCGCTGGTGCAGTCGGGCATCCTCAACTC
>CAIMLX010000091.1 GCA_903842455.1 uncultured Hyphomicrobiales bacterium
CGGCACGCCGAGCGGGTTCAGCACGATGTCCACATGCGTACCGTCTTCAAGGTACGGCATGTCCTCGATCGGGGTGATGCGAGACACCACGCCCTTGTTGCCGTGACGGCCGGCCATCTTGTCGCCCGGCTGGATCTTGCGCTTGGTGGCGACGAAGACCTTGACCATCTTCATCACGCCGGGCGGAAGTTCGTCACCGCGCTGCAGCTTGTCGACCTTGTCGATGAAGCGCTGCTCGAGCAGCTTGCGGCTCTCCTCGTACTGGGCGTGGAGGGCCTCCATCTCGGCCATGACCTTGTCGTCGTCGATGGCGAACTGCCACCACTTCGAGCGCGGCTGGCCCTCGAAGGTCGCGTCGTTCAGCTTGGTGCCGTTGACGTAGCCCTTGGGGCCGGCGTTGGCGGTCTTGCCGAACAGCATTTCCTTGAGGCGGGCATAGACGTTGCGGTCGAGGATCGACTGCTCGTCGTCACGGTCCTTGGCGAGACGCTCGATTTCCTCGCGCTCGATGGCCATGGCGCGCTCGTCCTTCTCGATGCCGTGGCGATTGAACACGCGCACTTCAACGACAGTACCAGCATCGCCCGGGGGCACGCGGAGCGAGGTATCACGGACGTCCGAGGCCTTCTCGCCGAAGATGGCGCGGAGGAGCTTCTCTTCCGGCGTCATCGGGCTTTCGCCCTTCGGCGTGATCTTGCCGACGAGGATGTCACCAGCGGCAACCTCGGCACCGATATGCACGATACCGGCTTCGTCGAGGTTCTTCAGCGCCTCTTCCGACACATTCGGAATATCGCGGGTGATTTCCTCAGGCCCAAGCTTGGTGTCGCGGGCTGCGACTTCGTATTCCTCGATGTGGATCGAGGTGAACACGTCCTGCATGGCGATCTTCTCGCTGAGCAGGATCGAATCTTCGAAGTTGTAGCCATTCCACGGCATGAACGCGACGAGCACGTTCCGGCCGAGCGCGAGATCGCCCAGGTCGGTCGAGGGACCATCGGCGACGATGTCACCGGCGTCGACATGGTCGCCCACGTTCACCAGCGGACGCTGGTTGATGCAGGTCGACTGGTTCGAGCGCTGGAACTTCATCAGGTTGTAGATATCGACGCCAGAACGGCTGGCATCGGTCTCTTCGGTGGCACGGATAACGATACGGGTCGCATCCACCTGGTCGACGATGCCCTTGCGCTTGGCCACGATGGCGGCGCCCGAGTCACGAGCCACGACCGACTCCATGCCGGTACCCACGAACGGAGCCTCGGCACGCAGCAGCGGCACGGCCTGCTTCTGCATGTTCGAGCCCATCAGGGCGCGGTTGGCGTCGTCGTTCTCGAGGAACGGGATGAGCGAGGCGGCGACCGAAATCACCTGCTTGGGCGACACGTCCATCAGGTCGATCGACTCTTTGGGCGTCAGGCCGTTGTCGCCGGCATGGCGGGCCACGACCAGGTCGTTCTTGAACTCGCCCTTTTCGTTGAGGGGCGCGTTGGCCTGAGCGACGTAGTGCTTGGCTTCTTCCATCGCCGACAGATAGACGACCTCGTCGGTCACCCGGCCGTTCACGATCTTGCGGTAGGGCGTCTCGATGAAGCCGTACTTGTTGACGTGTGCGTAGGTGGCGAGGTTGTTGATCAGGCCGATGTTCGGGCCTTCCGGCGTCTCGATCGGGCAGATACGGCCATAGTGGGTCGGATGCACGTCGCGGACTTCGAAGCCGGCGCGCTCACGGGTGAGAC
>CAIMLX010000092.1 GCA_903842455.1 uncultured Hyphomicrobiales bacterium
ATTTCCCCTTCTGTAGATCGAGGTAAGCGGTGCAGGTCTCCTCGAAGGTCTTGACCGCAGCCTTGGACAGTCTCTCCTTCTTCGTAGCCTGTCGCTTATCGAGCGGGTCGATCCCTTTTGCCAAAAGTCCAAGGCAATCGCGTGCGGCGTCTCTGGCATGGGCAATCGTGGTTGTCGGGAAAATCCCAAGGCTCATGTCGCGACGCTTGAGAGCGGTTGGGGACACGTACCGGAAAACCCACATCCCCCGACCCACTTTGCCATTGGATTTCAGCATCAAATTTGGGACCAATCCGTCCATGAACAGGTCCCCTTTCGCCTTGATGGTTTTGGCCGTTTTCTCTGTCAGTTTCATGCGGCAGACCCTCAAATTTCTCCCACATATCCTACCACAATTTTCTGAAACAGCCCACAACCGTGTGAAACAGCTTTTGCCGAAAAAATCTTACAAACAGTGGCTTAGCATGATCGCAGAACACGAAAGCTCACGCCTGAAATCGAATAGTGGAGGTCATCCTCTCCCCCATCGCAGCGCCTGCTGCTCCCCCCTTCCGTCGGCTTCGCCGCCACCTTCCCCCGCAAGCGGGAGAAGGCCCGCTGTGGCGCGGCCGATGCAACGCGCCTTCCTTCTCCCGCCTGCGGGGGAAGGTGCCGGCAGGCGGAAGGGGGGAGCAACACACGCAAGCCCTTGACGAGTTTCGCCCCTATTGTCCCCGCCCCCTGCCGCCGTCCCCACTTATCCCCGCCCTCACCGCCTGCGTCATCCTCGTGCCCCACACGCAGGAGACACACCAATGCCCGAACGCCTCAAGCGCCCCCGGCTCCGGAGCATTCCACCACCCTCGCAGCGGCTCTATGGGGCGCTCGTCGCGGCCGTCTGGCAGATCGGGCGGATGCTCCGCAGCCTCGAGGGGGCCGATGGCCTCACCCGCGAGCAGTCGGGCGAGATCATCGCGCTGCTGGTGCTCTGCCGGCGGGTCGCGGCGCGCGAGATGCGGCCGGTGTGGTCGCGTCACATCCCGGATCGCCGCCCGCCCGGCATCCCCGAGATCGTGGCGATGCTCGGCGAGGCCCGCACCCATCTCAACCGCATCCAGGACCTGTGGGACGTGCGCCTCGCTGCCGCCGGGCTCGATTTCGGGCAGGAAACGCGCCCGGCGTGAGGCAAGTTATCCCCGCGCTGTTGCGCCGTGCGACTCTCTCGATCGTCCCCTGCAGGGCGGGCGCTGCGCAACGAACGTGCGGCAGGGGATACCGGGGGTCGGGAAGTCGTTCCCGGCGGGCCGCGGTGCGAGCAACCGGCAGTTGGGCGTCTTCAGTGACGTCCGTGTCCGCTCCCTTGCATCCCCGTCCAACTCATCCCCGGTGACCGGCGAGGTGGAAGCCTCGTTACACTGCGGACTACCCGCGTGGGGCAACCCCCTCGCCGGTCCCCGCCCATCCCATCAACCCGAGGCCGCAAGGCCGGCGGGTGCTTCGGCACGTCTACGCGTCGGCTTCCAGCGCCGCGATCAGTTCGGTCTCGCTGGCATAATTCCCCAACTCCGCCAGCGCCGTTTCCAGCATGGCGACGCGCCGCTTGATCGTCGCGTGCTCGCCGGTCTTGGCCGCCACCTGGGCGCCCACGCGCTCGGCAAAAATGTTGCGGTCGGCGTCGGTCCGCTTGATGCGGCTCCGCAGCCCCTGCAGCGCAACGATCTCGGCGTCGATGCGCCGCAGCTTCAGCCGCGCCTCGGCGAGCCCGGTTTCCACCGCCGCCGCCATCTGCTTGATGAAATCCACCTGCTCGAGCTTCAGCCCCGTCGCCACCGCCGTCGCCACCGCCGCATCGAACATGTCGGCGAGGATCAGCGCCACCTCGCGCCGATAGCCCGACACCGCCTCGTCGTCGATGATCCCGGTCTCGTCGAACAGTCTTCGCGCATCGGGGTCGGACAGCAGGCCGAACGCCTTCACCACCAGCACGAACGCCTCCGCATCGCCGCCGCGATCGGGGTGCGCCACCTGCACCTTGCGGCGATAGGCGAGCTTGATCTCCGTGGCGGGGGCCATCCGGCCGATCCCGAGGATCAGATAGGGGTCGAAAACACTCATCAGGCCCCCCTGATAGCAGCCACTCGCAGCGGGTTGAAGCACCCATCCGTTCGGCCGACTTTCATCCGTCACCGAATGCGCCTATATCGCAACCATGCCCCACACTGCCCCGCTTGCGCCGCTAAAACCCTTCTCCGCCATCGTCTTCGATATGGATGGCACTCTGCTCGATACCGAACTGGTGTTCCGCGAGATCGTCTACGACGTCTCCCGCGACCTCGGCTTCACCATGACCGATGCCGTGCACCACGCCATGGTCGGCTCCAGCCACGAGACCACCAACCAGCTGCTGGTCGAAGCCTACGGCGTCAGCTTCCCCTACACGCTGTTCGACGAGCAGTGCCGCACCCACATGCGCGTCCGCATGGAGCAGGCGGTGCCGGTAAAGGCCGGCGTGCATGAACTGCTGGCCGAGCTCAAGGCGCGCCGCATCCCCACCGCCGTCGCCACCTCCTCGCGCGCCGCCCACGCGTTGAGCCACCTCAATGCCGCCGGCCTGCTGTCGAGCTTCCACGCCATCGTCACCCGCGACGACGTCACGAACCCCAAGCCGCACCCCGAGCCCTATCTCACGGCGACGAGCCTGCTCGGCCTCGCCCCCGCCAGCTGCCTCGCCGTCGAGGATTCGCACTCGGGGGTTCGCGCCGCCGCCGCCGCCGGGCTGCAGACCATCATGGTGCCCGACCTCGTCCACCCGTCCGACGAGATCATCGCGCTTTGCACGGCAGTGATGAGTTCGCTGCACGACCTGCGCGCCGCAGCCTTCGCGAGCTGAGTTCAGGCGGGGACGCCGTCAGCGTCTTCGTCGAAGCCGTTGTTGACCAGCGTGGTGATGGCATCGAGCGCCTCGCGGGCCTGCTTGCCGGTCGCCTGTACGAGAATGGTCGAGCCTGGGCCGGCGCCCAGCATCATCAGGCCCATGATCGAGTTGCCGTTCACCGCGGTGCCATCACGCACCACCTTTATCTCGGCCTCGAAGCACTCCGCCGTCCGCACGAACCGCGCCGAGGCCCGCGCATGCAGCCCCTTGCGATTGACGATGGTCAATTGCTGCGCAAGCGCCCGATCTGATCCTGCCGCTGTATCCATGGTGCGATTGTAGTGCGATTTCCGCGGGGCTGCAAAGGGCTGAACATCGGCCCCGCCGCACGAGTTATCCCCGCGGGTTTCAGCAATGGCATTGATGATCCAGAACGGAAGGATTGGCAGGTGTACGTTGCTCCCCCCTCCACCGCCTACGGCGGTCCCCCTCCCCCGCAAGCGGGAGAGGATGGGCGTTCAGTCCACCGCGCAGCCAACAGCGATCCTTCTCCCGCCTGCGGGGGAAGGTGCCCGGCAGGGCGGAAGGGGGGAGCAACACACACCGGTCTTCACTTCGACGGCCGGAGCCGTCAGACGCTCACCCGCCCAGCGTCTCGCTCGCCACGTTGATATACTTTCGCCCGGCCTCGGCCGCTGCCGCCACGGCTTTCTTGATGTCGAAGTCGGCGCGGATGCGGGCGAGCTTCACCAGCATGGGCAGGTTCACCCCGGCGATCACCTCGACCTCGCGCTGCTGCATGATCGAGATGGCTAGGTTGGAGGGGGTGCCGCCGAACATGTCGGTGAGGATCACCACGCCCTGCCCCTGGTCGGCGGCATCGACGGCGCGCACGATGTCCTCGCGGCGCTGCTCCATGTCGTCCTCGGGGCCGATGGCGATGGTCTCGACATGGTCCTGCGGGCCGACGACATGTTCGAGGGCAGATTTGAACTCATGGGCGAGCGCACCATGCGTCACCAGAACCATGCCGATCATCAACTATCCCCACGCACTGGTTCGGGCGGAGCGCTTCTGCGCCGCGTCAGGTGGGGGAGTTTTGCCCCCGGGGGCCCATGATTCAAGTGGTTTTTTGTCGCGTCTTGCCACGTGGTGAACCCACGGCCCGGATCGCCTCGCGCACCAGCAGCAACTGGTGCCGGGCATCGACCACGCCATTGCGCGGCACCGGGGCGCGCGCCAGCGTCACGCCGAACAGTTCGGTGGTCAGTTCGGTTTCCTCCACCATCCGCTCCAGCGTCTCCACCAGGTCGATCACGAGGTGCAGCGGCGCTTCGGCAACGAACGGCCGGCTGACGATGCCACGGCCGCGCAGTTCGGCCAGCCCCTCGATGGTTTTCGGCGCCCTGAGCGTCAGCGTACCGTCAGCGACGAGGATGTCGACCCGGTCATCCGACACCAGCTTTGCCGGTTTGCCGCGCGCTTCCCACGCATCGATCAGCTCGAGCGCCAGCAGCGACTTTCCGGCTCCCGACGGGCCGCGCAGGATCAGGCCCACCCCGTCGAGCACCAGCGCCGTGGCGTGGATATTGTGCGTCTCGCTCATCTGCGGCGCTCGATGCCGGCCCGGCGGAGGGTCACGGTAAAGTGCGCGCCCGAGCGGTCGGTCCGGTTGGCAGCGACGATCTTGCCGCCATGTGCCTCGATGATCTGCCGCGAAATCGCGAGGCCCAGGCCAGAGTGGTCGCCGAACGATTCGCCCTCCGGCCGGTCGGTATAGAACCGCTGGAAGATGCGCGAGATATCGCCCCGGATCCCTGGGCCTTCGTCGGTCACGGACAGGGTCAGCGTCTCCTCCGTCGTGCCGATCACCACCGTCACCTTGCCGCCCTCGGGCGAAAAGCTGACCGCGTTGTCGATCAGGTTGTTCAGCACCTGCGCCAGCCGGCTGTCATAGCCCAGCACGATCGGCGCCAGCTTGCCGACTCGCTTCTCGAGCACGACGTCGACCGAGCGCTTCTGCGCCACGTCCTTCTGGATCGACACCATGGCGTCGGCCAGTTGGCCCATGTCCACAGGCTCGGCGCTCTGTCGCGCCAGTTCGGCGTCGAGCCGGCTGGCGTTCGAGATGTCGGAGATCAGCCGGTCGAGCCGGCGCACGTCGTGCTGGATGATTTCGTTGAGCCGTTCGCGATCCTCGGCGCGCTTGGCGCGCGGCAGCGTCTCCACGGCGGAGCGGAGCGAGGTCAGCGGGTTCTTCAGTTCGTGCGCCACGTCCGCGGCGAACCGCTCGATCCCCTCGATGCGGCCGTAAAGGGCGGACGTCATCGATCGCAGGGCGCGGCTGAGATGGCCTACTTCATCCGAGCGGTCGGTAAAGTCCGGAATTTCGGCCCGGCTGGTTATCGTCGATTGCACCTTCTCGGCCGCCCCGGCCAGCCGGCGCAGCGGTCCGGCTATGGTGCTGGCGAGCAGCAGCGACAGGATGATCGTCACCGCTCCCGCCACCAGCGCGATCCGCAGGATACCCCAGCGCTCGGCCGTGGCGATCTGGTCGATGTCGCCCGGCTGGGTGGAGAGCAGCAGCACGCCCACCGTGGCGCGCAGGCGCTGCACCGGCACCGCGACGGAGACCACCAGCTGGTGCTTGCTGTCCACCCGCACGATGGCGGTCGCCTGGCCGGTCAGCGACGCCGCCACTTCGGGGTATTTCGTCCCCTCGTCAGCGCCGAACTCCTGATATTGCGGGTAGTCGTCGCCGGGCAGCCAATCGACGATGACGTTCCACCAGTCGTAGAGGAAAAAGCTCTGCGCCTCGGCCGGCCTGGTCACCTGCCGCAGCACCTCGCCGCGCGCATAGAGGTTCGTGCTGTCGAGGATCAGCAGCCCCTGCTGGTCGTAGATGCGGGCCCGGGTGCGGGTCGGCGTCACCAGGTTGCGCAGCAACGGTGCGACGCGCTCGGGGTTAATCGGAAACTCGAGGCTGGGGTCGAAGAAGCTCAGCGGCGACACCGCGTTGGCGCCCTGCACGTCGAGCAGCCGGTCCGGATCGACCTGGATCACGTCGCTGTCGACCGTCGCCGACGCCGCGATCGCCGCCGCGATGATCTCGCCCTGCACGCGCAGGCTCTGCACCCGGGCCTCGATCAGTCCGGTGCGCCACTGGTTGAGGAACAGGATGCCCACCACCAGCACGGCAAGACCGGCGAGGTTCAGCACGATGATGCGCTGGGTCAGGCTCGAAAAGATGGTCAGCTCGAGCAGGCGCTTGACCCGTGCGAGACCCAGCAGCGTGTAATGGCCGACAATTCCGGCTATCTGGTTCACGCGGCTCGGGCGCACGGAGCCCGTCTCCGGGGAAGCGGGCGCGGAACCCGGCAGCTCCTCTTCGGTGACGGCCAAGAGATCCCCTTATTGCTCCTTGAAGCGATAGCCTACGCCATACAGGGTTTCGATCATCTCGAAATCGTCGTCAACCACCTTGAACTTCTTGCGCAGCCGCTTGATGTGGCTGTCGATGGTGCGATCGTCGACATACACCTGGTCGTCATAGGCGGCGTCCATCAGCGCATTGCGCGATTTTACCACGCCGGGCCGCAGCGCCAGGGCCTGCAGGATCAGGAATTCGGTGACCGTCAGGGTAACGCGCTGGCCTTTCCAGGTGCAGGTGTGGCGCTCCTCGTCCATCACCAGCGAGCCGCGCTCGATCAGCGCCTTGGACGGCGAGGACTCCGAGCCCGGCGCGCCGGCCGGGGCCGACGGATCACGCGGCGCGGCGCGGCGCAGTACCGATTTCACCCGCTCCACCAGCAAGCGCTGGCTGAACGGCTTGGTGATGAAATCGTCGGCACCCATCTTGAGCCCGAACAGCTCGTCGATCTCCTCGTCCTTGGAGGTGAGGAAGATCACCGGGACGTCGGATTTTTGGCGCAGGCGGCGGAGCAGTTCCATGCCGTCCATGCGCGGCATCTTGATGTCGAGGATCGCAAGGTCCGGCCGATCGGCGGTCAGGCCCTCCAGCCCGGAAGCGCCATCGGTGTAGGTGGCGACCGAGTACCCTTCCGCCTCGAGCGTCAGAGACACCGACGTCAGGATATTGCGGTCGTCGTCTACCAGGGCGATCTTGGGCATCTAGTTCCCTTTCATCCGCGCCATCAGCAGCGCCCGACCACACTCATCGCAGCCGGTGAATTGTCGCAACCTTTGACTGCCACAATTGCGCAGAAATAAGGCGCGTCCGTGTTTTGTTCCGGCGGGGCGTCGCCAAACGGCCAAGAGACTTCTGTCTTACGACGAGTTTGGGGATGGGCGCGGGAGGCTTCAAGCACCTAACTCTCCCTGATCGACGGGCCGGAGGGCGGCCCGCTAGCCGAGGACCCGCGACCATGGCCGCGACTTTCCATAGCGATATCGAACTGAAGATCACCGCCCGGGCAGCATCCCTTGCCTGGGACGAATTGCCTCCCACCCTGGTCGAGGCTGCCCTGACGGCGGGCGAAGGCCGCCTCGCCACCGGCGGCGCACTCGCCGTCACCACCGGCGTCTTCACCGGCCGTTCGGTCAAGGACAAGTTCATCGTCCGCGATGGCCTGACCGAGGACAAGGTCTGGTGGGACAACAGCCAGTCGATCAGCCCGGCACAGTTCGAATTGCTGCTCGCCGACATGCTCGCTGCCACCGGCGACAAGACGCTGCACGCCCAGCACCTGCTGGCCGGAGCCGACCCCCGGCACGAGCTTGCCGTCAGCGTCTTCACCGAAACCGCCTGGCATGCGCTGTTCATCCGCAACCTGCTGATCCGCCCGGATGCACCGGCCGGTCGCACCGATGTCACCATCCTGCACCTGCCGAGCTTCGAGGCCGATCCCGCCCGCCACGGTACTCGCACCGGCACGGTGATCGCGCTCGACATGGCCCGGAAGCTGGTCCTCATCGGCGGCACCGCCTATGCCGGCGAGATCAAGAAGAGCGTGTTCTCTCTGTTCAACTTCCACGCCCCGCTCAATGACGTGCTGCCCATGCACTGCTCGGCCAATGTCGGCGACGAAGGCGACGTGGCGCTGTTCTTCGGCCTGTCGGGTACCGGCAAGACCACCCTGTCGAACGATCCCAAACGCCTGCTGATCGGCGACGACGAGCATGGCTGGACCACCGACGGTGTCTTCAACCTCGAAGGCGGGTGCTACGCCAAGACCGTGAAGCTCAGCCCATCCGCCGAGCCCGAGATCCACGCCGCCACGCAGGCCTTCGGCACCGTGCTCGAGAACCTCAAGCTCGATGACAAGCTGGTGCCGCTCTACGACGACACCTCGCTCACCGAAAACACCCGCGCCGCCTACCCGCTCGAAACCCTGCCGGTTGTCGCCGAGGGCGGCGTCGGCGGTACGCCCCGCACCGTGGTGTTCCTCACCGCCGATGCGTTCGGGGTGCTGCCGCCGATCGCCCGCCTCACGCCCCAGCAGGCGGCTTACCACTTCCTGTCGGGCTACACTGCAAAGGTGGCGGGCACCGAGCGCGGCGTGACCGAGCCGGTCGCCACCTTCTCGGCCTGCTTCGGCGCCCCATTCATGCCGCTGCATCCCACCGTCTACGGCCGTATGCTGGAAGACCGGCTCAAGGCGTCGGGCGCCCGCGTCTTCCTCATCAACACCGGCTGGACCGGCGGCGGCTATGGCGTCGGCAAGCGTATCGACATCGCCACGACCCGCCGCCTGCTCGACGCCGCCATCTCGGGAGAACTCGATGACGCCCAGATGCGGATCGAACCGCTGTTCGGCATGGAGGTCCCCCTCCGCGTCGAGGGCATCGTTCCTCGCGCCCTCGACCCGCGCGCCAACTGGGCCGACGTCAGCGCATACGACGCAATGGCGGCCAGGCTGCAGTCCCTGTTCGCCGAGAACTACCGGAAGTTCGAAGATGTGCGGGTGGCTGCCGAATAGCAGCAGGCACCACGCAACCGAAAAACAAAAGGCCCGCTCCGGCGGGCCTTTTCACGTCCGGCCGTTCAGCCTGCGTTCAGTTGCTCGAGTAGAAGATGTGCGAACCGATCGTTGCGACGCGGCGGAACTTCTGGCCCCAACTGGGGGACACACCGGTGGTGTGGTAGAACAGCGCGGAGTCCGGGATCACGCCAGGCCTGTCGCCGGTCTGGAATTCGTAGAAGGCCGTTTCGGCCATCTTCACCGAACGGTTCCAGGCGGCGCGCTCGTTGCCCGCGTCCGACCGGCCGTCGCAGGCGAAGGTGAACTGGCACTTGTAACGGCCCTTGTCGGCGTTCTGGAACACCACGCCGCAAATGGTCGAGGGATACTTCTTCGAGAAGGCCCGGTTGATGATCACGTTGGCCACGGCCAACTGACCCTCACGGGATTCACCGCGTGCCTCGTGGTAGATCGCCTGGGCGAGGCAGGTCTTCTCGCTGTCCGCCAGCTTCACCTTCTTCATGGTGGGGACGAAGGCTTCCTCGGCATAGCTGGAGAGCACGTCGGCCGTCAGCGCCGGGCGGTCGGAGCGGTCGGCCGCCTCGATGGCGTCAAGCGCCTGGTTCTGCCGGCGGGCGATATAGCCCATCAGCACTTCCTCGGTCAGCTCGGGAGCTGCCGCAGGCACCTCGAACGCATCGAAGGACTGCAACTGCTGCTTGCGGTCCACATAGGCCTGAAGCACTGCATTGGTGAGCCTGGGCTGGCTGGCGGAGTAGAACTCCTCACGCTTTTCGGCCACCGATGCGGTGAGCGGCAGTGGAACCACCTGGTCGCGGACCAGTTCTTCAGCAGACGACGGTGCAAAGCTGATCAGCAGCACAAAGGCTGCCGCGACGAACACCATGACGTGCGTGAAGACACGCATCATTGGCGCAAACGAGCTTGCTCGCAATCTGCCTACCTTCCCCCGACACCGCCCCCTAGGCAGCACCAGCTTGGCTAGTTTCCCTGCCCGGCAAGCTAGCCGAGCGCGTGAAAGGATGGAACCCAGAATTTACCGTTACTTAACCATGAACGTTAGGTTCTAAAAATTACGTTAATGGCCGCCGCACCGCTGCGAAACCCCTGAATTTGCTCGAGTTTCGGGAGGGTATCCGGAGTCTTTCCCGGATCGATAAAAGTTAATCGACCCGAATCGTTGCCGCGAGGCCACATCGGCGGCCTCCGCTCGACGATCTCACCGATGGAATCGGATGAAGGGTTTGGCGGGCGCCGACATGCCAGATCGCCGCCGCAGAAACGGGATATAAAGCTTTCTTTATGTCCCGTGTTGCCGCCGCGTCCCTCATTCTCTATAAGGCGCGTCACTAACCCCAGAACTCACGGAGCCGGCTCATGGCCAACACCGATTATATCGTCACCGACATTGGCCTCGCCGATTTCGGCCGCAAGGAAATCGGCATGGCCGAGATCGAGATGCCGGGCCTGATGGCCATCCGCGAAGAATATGCGGCGGCGCAGCCGCTGAAGGGCGCCCGCATCGCCGGCTCGCTCCACATGACGATCCAGACTGCCGTGCTGATCGAGACGCTCGTCGCGCTCGGCGCCGACGTCCGCTGGGTGTCGTGCAACATCTTCTCGACCCAGGATCATGCCGCGGCCGCCATCGCCGCCGCCGGTATCCCGGTGTTCGCCAAGAAGGGCGAGAGCCTCGAAGAGTACTGGGACTATACCGACCGCATGATGGAATGGCCGGGCGGCCAGACCCCCAACATGATCCTCGACGATGGCGGCGACGCAACCATGCTGGTGCTGACCGGCGCCAAGGCCGAGACCGACCTGTCGGTCCTCGGCAATCCGCATTCGGAGGAAGAAGAGATCTTCTACGCGCTGATCAAAAAGCGCCTCGCCAAGGACCCGACGTTCTATTCGCGCATCAAGGCGCAGATCCGCGGCGTCTCCGAAGAGACCACCACGGGCGTGATGCGGCTCTATCAGCTGCAGCAGAAGGGCGAACTGCCCTTCCCGGCGATCAACGTCAACGACTCGGTTACCAAGTCGAAGTTCGACAACAAGTACGGCACGCGTGAATCGCTGGTCGATGCCATCCGGCGCGGCACCGACGTGATGCTGGCCGGCAAGGTAGCCATCGTCTGTGGCTATGGCGACGTCGGCAAGGGCTCGGCCCAGTCGCTGCGCGGCGCCGGCGCCCGCGTTCTCGTCACCGAAGTCGATCCGATCTGCGCCCTGCAGGCGGCAATGGACGGCTACGAGGTGGTGACGCTGACCGACGCGGCGCACCGCGCCGACATCGTTGTCACCGCTACCGGCAACAAGGATGTCGTCACCCTCGACGACATCCGCGGCCTTAAGGACATGGCGATCGTCTGCAACATCGGCCACTTCGACAACGAGATCCAGGTTGCGGAACTGCGCAACTACAAGTGGATCAACGTGAAGCCGCAGGTCGATATCGTCGAGCTGGCTCCGGGCAGGCGCATCGTGCTGCTGAGTGAAGGCCGCCTCGTCAACCTCGGCAACGCCACCGGCCACCCGAGCTTCGTGATGAGCGCATCCTTCGCCAACCAGACGCTGGCGCAGATCGAGCTGTGGACCAACGGGGCGAACCTCGCCAACGAAGTGCACGTGCTGCCCAAGCACCTCGACGAAAAGGTCGCCGAACTCCACCTGGCCAAGCTCGGCGCCAAGCTGACCAAGCTCTCCAAGGGCCAGGCCGACTACATCGGCGTTTCTGCCGAAGGTCCGTTCAAGTCAGGCGCCTACCGCTACTGATCGGCAACCGATCAAGCTTCCAAGGGGCGCCCATCGGGCGCCCTTTTTGTTTATGTTGCGCATCGGACTCACCGCTCGAAAATAATCCTGGCAAAACTGCCGGCACGTTAACGAAGCGTTCACTGTTCGGACCGGGGTCAACTCCCTATCTGGTACCGATCCCCGCTGTTCACATGCAATTTGACTCTTTTTGCGCGAATCCGAGGCCGCTATTGTCCAGTGATTCGCTGGTTACGGGTTTGGACCAGCGAGCGGCGCGGCGAATCGAGTTGAGGCTCGGCGCGTTTTCCATCGAGTGCGGAGTTTGGCACTTCCGGTCCCGCCGGGAGTCCGCAGTGGATTCATAGATTTTAGGGGCAGCGCATGGCGCCGGATATACTCCGGAACGTATTCGGATTCGCGGGGCTTACCGCCAGCCTCGTCACCCTGTTCAGCGCTTCTCCGTCGCTTGCTCAAGGCATGACCGCCACGAACATCATGGGAGCCGCTCCGGTGGCGATCGCGCTGGGCGCCGGCGCCTTTGCGCTGCTCGCCGCAGCCGTGATGCGCCGCGTGCTGCGTGATGGCCGCCAGGCGAACGACAAGGCCACCGAACAGGTGGCCACGCTCCGAGCCCGGGTCGACGAGTACGAAGCGCTGCTGAGTGGCGCCCGCGAAATGGTGGTGCTGTGGACCGATGCCGGTGCCGGCCCGCGTTTCCTCGGCCAGGCCTCCGTGCTGCTGCCGCCCGGCCGCCGTCCCGAAGCAGTGCTCGATTTCAGCTCATGGCTGCTCGATGCCGACGCCGACGCGATGGCCCGCGCCATCGAGGGTCTGCGCGTCAATGCGCGCTCTTTCGAACTGACGCTCCGTACCCGCGAGGGCAAGGTCGTGCGCGCCGCTGGCTCGCTGCTCGGCAACGGCACCGCCCTCCGCCTCCGCCCCGCCATCACGTCGGCGCCCGAGGTGATGGCAGTGCCCGACCCGGTCGCGGCGCCCGACCGGGCCACGGCCCGCACCGTGCTGGGCAACCTTGCCCGCCCGGCCTTCCTGCGCGATGCCAAGGGTCGGCTGGTGTTCGTCAACCAGGCCTACCACGACCTCGCCCGGGCCCTGGGCAAGAAGAGCACCGACGCCGAGCCGGCCCTGCTGATCGACTTCACGGCGCTGCAGCGCAACACCGGGCGCGAGGCAGCAGCGATCACGCTGGGCGACCTCGGCCCGCACGAACTGGTGGAGTTCCCGCTCGAAGGCGGCTCAGCCGGCTACCTGCAGCCGCGGCCAGCCGGGGCACCTGCCGAAAAGGATGCCAGCCTCGCCCACATCTCTGCGATCATCGATGCGCTCGCCACGCCGATCGCCATCTTCAATGCCGGCCGCGAACTGGTGCAGTTCAATCGCGCCTATGTCGCGCTGTGGGGCATCGATCCGGGCTGGCTGAAGCTCGGGATGGACGAGCGCGGCATCCTCGACAAGCTGCGGACCGAAGGCAAGCTACCCAACGAGCCCGACTACCAGGGCTGGCGGGCGCGTCACCTTGCGTCCTACACGCTCAAGGTACCGAAGGAACTTGAGCCCTGGCACTTGCCCGATGGGCGCACTGTGCAGGTCATCGCCGCGCCGGCAGGGCCCAAGGGCGGGGTGATCTATGTGTTTGAGGACATCACCGACCAGTTGATCCTCAAAAGCCAGCACAAGGCCGTGCTCGATGTGCAGCGTTCGACCCTGAACGCCCTCACCGAAGCTGTCGCCGTGTTTGGCACCAATGGCCGGCTGACCCTCTGCAACCCGCGCCTCTCGACGATGTGGAAGCTGCCGACCAACCTCTTGGGCAGCAATCCGCACATCGATCAGGTCAGCGAGGCTGCGGCCAAGGCGCTGCCCGAGGACGGCGCCACCATCTGGCGCGACCTCAAGAAGTCGATCATCGACCTCAACCCGACCCGTTCCGACCAGCAGGGCCGCATCACCCGCGCCGACGGCAAGCTGATCGACTACGCCACCACGCGCCTGCCCGACGGGCAGACCATGATGACCTTCCTCGATGTCACCGAAAGCGCCAACTACCAGCGCGTGCTGAAGGAACGCAACGACGCCCTCGTAACCGCCGACCGGCTGAAGGACGCCTTCGTGCAGAACGTCTCCTACGAACTGCGCTCGCCCCTCACCAACATCATCGGCTTCGCCGACCTGCTCGCCTCGGGCACGGCGGGCGCGCTCAACGACAAGCAGCGCACCTATACCGACTACATCCGCGCCTCGTCGGTCACCCTCGGCGTGCTCATCGACAACATCCTCGACCTGCAGACCGTCGATGCCGGTATCGCCGAACTGCGTCCCGAACTGCAGGACGTGACCACCCTGGTCGAGAAGGCGCGCGCAGGTCTGATGGCGACCGATGGGGCCCAGTCGATCAACCTGTCGATCGACATCGAGCCCGACCTGCCGCCCTTCATCGCCGATGGCACCCGCATCGTGCAGGTGCTCTACAACCTGCTGTCGAACGCCGCCCGTTTCTCCGAACCGGGGAGCCGCATCCACCTCGCCGTTTCGGGCCGCAGCGGGCGTATCCAGTTCGTCGTCGAGGATGACGGCGCGCCGATGTCCGACGAAATGCGCAACGCCATGCTCGGCAACGACAATGCCTCGGCGTCCGCCCGACAGCGCGGCGCAGGGCTTGGCCTCGCCATCGTCCGGGCCTTCGTATCGCTGCATGGCGGCACCATCAGCCTCGAAAAGCGCGAGCCGCGCGGCAGCCGCATCATCGTCAGCCTGCCCAGCGACGCGGCCATGGCCGGCGCGGCGGAGTAAGCAGTGGAGCCCCTGCTCCTCGCCGATGACGACGCGACCGCCGCCCTCGGCCGCCGCCTCGCAGCGGCGCTCAAGCCCGGCGACCTGATCCTGCTGCACGGGGATCTCGGCGCCGGCAAGACGGCACTGTCCCGAACCATCGTCCGCACCCTGATGGGCGACGACAGGCTCGATGTCCCCTCCCCCAGCTTCGCCCTGGTGCAACCCTACGACGGCAATGGCCACAGCGTGCTCCACACCGACCTCTACCGCATCCGCGACCCGCGCGAAGTCGACGAACTCGGCCTTTTCGACCGGCCGGAAACGATCGTGCTGTGCGAATGGCCCGAGCGCGGCGGCGAGGCGTTCACCCACAGAGCAACGGGCGAAGTCTCGCTGAGCATCCCGCCAAGCGGGGCAGGGCGGCTGGCCGAGGTCACGTTCGCTGATGGGCGGCAATTCTAGCAGCCGTAGCCACATCGCCTCCTCCCCCTTGGCGGGGGAGGATAGCGGCGCTAGGCGCGAAGCGCCGTAGCAAAGCTGAGGAGAGGGGGTCAACGCCCCAATTCCCACGCTGCCCCCCTCTCCTCAGTTTCGCTAGGCGGCAAGCCGCCAAGCTTCACTATCTTCCCCGCCGAGGGGGAGGAGGCGCCAACGGCCGCCATCAATACCATCTCGACTGGACATCCCCCTCCCCACCCGTTCAACTCCGCGCCATGCGCCGCGACTCGCTTTTCACCATCGCTCCCCATGCGCCGTTCCTCCCGACCCTTGTCGATCGGGTGCTGGACGGGACGCTGCTGCGCGACTGGCAGCGCGACGGCGCCTTCTGGCTGTCGGACGTCACCATCATCCTCCCCACCCGCCGCTCGCGCCTGGCGCTGGCGGCGGAGTTCGCCAACAAGCTCGGCGGCACCGTGCTGCTCCCCGACATCCGCACCTTCGGCGGCGAGCAGGCGGAGGAGGAGCCGTTCCTGCCGCCCTACGACGTGCCGCCCAGCGCCCGGGCGGCCTCGCCGCTCGAGCGCCGGCTGGCGCTGAGCCGCCTCGTCCGCGCCTTCGCCGAGCAGGCCGGCAGCTTCGCCACGCCGCCGAGCGCGTCCGAAGTGTTCTGGCTCGCCGACTCGCTGGGCACCGTGTTCGACGACCTCACGATCGAGGGCGTGCCCGCCAGTGCCCTGCGCGAACTGGTGCCCGAGGAACTGGCCGGGAACTGGCAGCAGATCCTGCAGTTTCTCGAGGTCGCGCTCACCTACTGGCCGCAGCACCTCGAAGCCATCGGCAAGACCGACGCCGCGCAGGCCCGCAATGAGCGCCTCGCCCGGCAGGCCGATGCGGCGATCCACCTCTACGGCGACCGTCCGGTGATTGCCGCGGGCTCCACCGGCTCGATCCCGGCGACGGCAAGCCTGCTTGCCGCCATCGCCGACCTGCCGCGCGGCGCGGTGCTGCTGCCGGGCCTCGACGCCTCGTTCTCGCCCCAGCAGCACGACCTGATGCTGAAGGGCGAGGCAACCGAGAGCCACCCGCAATTCGTGCTGATGAAGCTGCTCCGCCGCCTTGGCGCCGCGGTCTCCGACGTCATCGAACTGGCTGGCGACCACCCACGCACCCGCCTCGTCCGCGCCGCCCTCGCCCCGGCGGCAGAGACCCCGGCCTGGGCGGCGCAGCGGGCGGCCATCGACGTCGACGCAGCGCTTCACGGCATCGGCATCCTCGCCGCGCCCAATGCCGATACCGAGGCGCGCGCCATCGCGCTCGCCGCCCGCGCCAGCCTCGCCGAGGGCCAGACGGTCGGCATCATCGCCCGCGACCAGACGCTGGCCCGCCGCATCGCCGTCGAGCTGAAGCGGTACGGCGTCAATGTCGACGACGCCGCCGGCACGCCGCTCTACCAGTCCGCCGCCGGCCGCCTCGCCCGGCAGGTCCTCGCCGTCGCCGCCGGCAACTTCGCCGCCGTCGATACCGTCGCGCTCCTCCGCAACGCAGCGATCAATCTCGGCCGCGAACGCCGGGAGGTGTGGAGATGCGCCGACGATCTCGACTGGCACCTGCGCCGCGAACGGCCGAAGGAAGCTGGGCTGCCCGGCCTGCTCGGGCTCGGCAAGTCCGAGCTCGGGCTCGGCAAATCCGAAGTCCAGCACGAACTGCTGACGGCCCTCGGCACCGCACTCGCCCCGGCGATGACGCTGATGGCAAAGCCCAGCCTCACCGCCGCCGACCTCGCCGCTGCACTGGTTGCGTCGATCGATGGGCTGATCGGCGATACCGACCTTCCTGGCCTGCCCGAGTTCCGGCGCTGGGCCGAAGAGGTCGAGAGTCTCGGTCCGTCCGGCACGCCCTTCCCGCCGCAGTTGCTCGACTCGGTGCTCAACGCCCTGCTCGCCGGCGCCACCGCCGCCGGACGCCCGACCGAGCGCGACGACATCGCCATCTGGGGCGAACTCGAGGCCCGGCTGCAATCGCCCGACCTGATGATCCTCGCCGGCGTCAACGAGGACATCTGGCCACCCGTCGCAGATCCCGGTCCATGGCTCAGCCGCGGCATGCGGCTCGGCATCGGGCTCGAGCCGCCCGAACGCCGACAGGGGCAGGCGGCGCACGATTTCGCCATGGCAGTCGGCAATGCCAGGGTGCTGATTGCCTACGCCAGACGCATCGGCACCTCGCCCGCCCTGCCCTCGCCACTGCTGCAGCGGCTCGATGCGTTCATGGGCGAAGAGGCGGCGAAGGCTCTCCGCCAGCAGGGCGCCCGCTGGCTCGCCGATGCCCAGGCCATCGACTATGCCGGCATCCCGCGTCCGGCACCGCGTCCGGCGCCGAACCCGCCAGCGAAGGATCGTCCGCGCCGCCTCTCGATCACCGAGATCGAGCCGCTGATGCGCTCGCCCTACGACATCTACGCCAAGCACGTGCTGCGCCTGCGCAAGCTGGAGCCGCTCGGCACCGAACCGAGTGCCCGCGAGCGCGGCACCATGATCCACAACGTGTTCGAGCAGGCGGTAGCGGCCGATCTCGACCTCGAGTCCGGCCAGGCGCTGGGCGACATGATGGAGATGGCGCAGCGGGCCTTTGCCGGGCTCGACGCCATCAAGGAACGGCGCGACATCTGGCTCAAGCGCTTCGAGCGCGCCGCGGTGCAGTTCCTCGCCTACGAGCGGGGCCGGGATGATCAGATCGCCCAGCGCCACGCCGAACGAAAGGGCGAGTGGCCCTTCCCGACCCTCGATGGCTTCGTGCTTGTCGGCAAGGCGGACCGGATCGACGTCCGGCGCGACGGTACGCTCGAGATCATCGACTTCAAGACCGGCGGCGTGCCCAGCCCCGGCGACATGCGCAATTTCGATGCGCCGCAGCTCCTGCTCGAAGCCGCCATGGCGAATGCCGGGAGCTTCGCCGAGATTGGCCCGCGCCAGACCTCCGAACTCACCTACATCAAGATCGGCCTCGGCCCCGCCGCCTTCCAGGTGACGCCGTTCAGGCTGCCCAAGGGCATGGTGCTGATGGACGCCGTGGACGAGATCGTCCGCCGCATGCAGCGGCATGTCGATGCGTTCCTGCTGAAGCCAGCGCCGATGATTCCGCGGGTCCGGCCGCGCGTCGAAACCGGCCGCAAATCCTACCCCGGCGACTACGACCACCTCGCCCGCACCGACGAGTGGACCCTCACGGCCGGAGTCGATGATCCATGAGAACGCCGCAATGAGCGAACGCCGCCTTCTCGAGCCGATGCCGGAGGCAATCGGTCGCGCCCAGCGCCAGGCCTCCGACCCCAACGAGTCGGTGTGGGTGCGCGCCAATGCCGGTTCGGGCAAGACCTACGTGCTCACCGCCCGCGTGCTGCGCCTGCTGCTTTCGGGCGTGAAGCCCGAGGAAATCCTCTGCCTCACCTATACCAAGGCGGCGGCCGCCGAGATGCGCAGCCGCGTCGGCGAGCGGCTCGGCAAGTGGGCGCTGTCCGGCGACTCCCAGCTCGTCGACGACCTCACCCTGCTCGCCGGTGCGCCGCCTACTGCCGCCATGCTGCTGCGCGCTCGTTCGCTCTTCGCCCACGCGCTCGAAACCCCCGGCGGGCTGCGCATCCAGACCATCCACGCCTTCTGCGAGGCGATCCTTCATCGCTTCCCGCACGAGGCGAAGGTGCCGTTCGATTTCCAGGTGCTGGAGGAGCACGAGCGCGACGGCATGCTGCAGCAGGCGCGCGAGTCCGTGCTCGCCGCCGGCCTGCGCGGCAGCCCCGAGGCAAACGCCGTCGATACGCTGTTCGGCCTCCTCTCGGATTTCTCCATCGAGCAGGCGATCATCGAGGCGCTCAACCAGCAGCGCATTCTCCGCCGGGTGCTGACCGACGTCCCGGCGGCCAAGCGCGAGTTGCGCAAGCGGATCGGACCTGTCGGTAGCATCGACGGCATCCTTGGCGAGATGAGCCGCGGCTACACGCTCAGCCGCGACGAGCACAGCCAGATTTTCGCCATTGCCGGCTCCGGCGAATTCGTCGACCGGCTGCGCGAGGTCGATCCCGCGCATCCCGATACCGAGGCGCTGCTCGATGCCTACCTCACCGAGAAGCGCACGCCGCGCAAGACGCTGCTGAAGAAGGCGACGGCGATGCTCATCCCGGACATCGCCCAGAAGCTTGTCGACGAGGCCGACCGCCTCGCAGCGCTCCACGGCCGCCTCGTTTCGGCCGAGCTGATCGCCCGCTCCGAGGCGATGCTCGATATCGTCGCGGCCATTTCGGCGCACTACGAGAACCAGAAGCGCGCCCGCTCGCTGCTTGATTTCGACGACCTGATCGAAAAGCTGGCCCAGCTCCTCACCGAGGAGTCGCAGGGCCCGTGGGTGCGCTACAAGCTCGATGCCGGCATCAGCCACATCCTCGTCGACGAGGGGCAGGATACCAACCTGCAGCAATGGGACGTGATCGACGCGCTGGTCGAGGATTTCTTCGTCGGCGATACCGCAGCCGACCGGCCGCGCACCATTTTCGCGGTGGGCGACCAGAAGCAGTCGATCTTCTCGTTCCAGGGCGCCAATCCGGAGGAGTTCGTCAACGCCGGCCACAAGTACGAGATCAGCGCGCGGGCCGTGCACGCCGCCGTGCGGCGCGTGCCACTCCGCCACTCGTTCCGGACCCTGCCGGCCGTCCTCAAGGCGGTGGACGTCGTCTTCAACAACCGTTCCGACCTCAGGCAGGGCGCGATGGAGGACGAGGGCCTGCTGCACGAGACCGCCCGCGCCGACGAAGGCGGCTCCGTCACCCTGTGGCCACCGATCCAGGACGTGGTCGACCCCGCCGATCCCGACAACTGGCCCACCGAGCCGCCCCAGCAGGTGACGCAGACGGCGCAGCGCCAGGTGGCCGAGCGCATCGCTCGCGAGATCAAGGGCTGGATCGACTCCAGTCGTCCGCTCGGCCCCCGCGGCCGACCCGTCCGGGCCGACGACGTGCTGATCCTGGTGCAGGTGCGCAGCGTGCTGTTCCACGAGGTCATCCGCGCCCTGATCCGCGCCGGGATCCCCACACCCGGCGCCGACCGCCTCGCCGTCACCACCCATATCGGCGTGCTCGACATGATGGCGCTCGGCGACGTGCTGAGTAACCCCAACGACGACCTGCAACTGGCCGCCCTGCTGCGCTCCCCGCTGTTCGATATCCACGAAACGGACCTGCTGAGCGTCGCCGGCAGCCGCGAACCGAGCGTGTCGCTGTGGCGGGCGATGGAGAAATCGGAGTCCCTCCCCGTCCGGTCCGCCTATGGCGAACTCAGGCAGTGGCGAAACCGCCTCGATTTCGAGCGGCCGTTCAACTTCTACGCCGACGCGCTCTATGCCCATGGCGGCCTCAAGCGCATGCGCGGCCGTTTCGGCAGCGAGATCGACGACGTGATGGCCGAGTTCCTCGACCTCGCACTCGCCCACGAGCAATCCGACCAGCCCTCGCTGCTGGGGTTCCTCGCCGAGCTGCGGTCCCGCGACGTGACCATCAAGCGCGAACTGGCCGAGGGTGGGTCTGGCGTGCGGGTCATGACCGTGCATGGCGCCAAGGGCCTCGAAGCGCCCATCGTCATCATGGCCGATGCGGCGACCACCGAGCGCGGCCGCGACCGGCGCGCCATCTACATGCGCACCGTGCCGCCCCTCTTCATCCACGCCTCGTCCGAAGCAACGCATGTCGAGGAGACCCGCGAGCTGAAGTCGGATGCCGAAGCCGACCAGCAGGCCGAATACTGGCGCAAGCTCTACGTCGCCATGACCCGCGCCGAGGACGAGCTCTACGTCACCGGCTACCTGACCAAGCAGGGCAAGGTCGATGGCAGCTGGTACGAAGCCATCGCGCAGGGCCTCGCGCCGCTGAGCGAAACGCTCACCGATGCCGACGGCGCCGTCACCGCGCTCGTCTACCCGGCCGAGCGTCCGGTCCCGGCGCCCCTCGCCCCCGGTGCTGCGACCGCCCCCATAGTATCGGAGGCGCTAATTCCCGGGCCTTTGCCGGAACACCGCCCCATCCCGATCATTCGTCCCTCATCGGTCGAAACCCCGGCCAATCCGGAGCGCGTTCTGGCGACCCGGCTTGAGGATGCGCTCGATCCCGAAACCGCCCGCCTCTCGGGCACGGCGCTGCATGCCCTGCTGCAGCACCTGGGCAAGGTCGATCCGGCCCAGCGCGCGACCGTCGCAGCTCGCGCCCTCGAAACCCTGCTGCCCACGGCTCCGGCCCAGCATGCGCCCCTGGCGGCAAAGGCCATGTCGATCCTTGCCCGCCCTGAACTCGCGCACCTGTTCGGCCCCAACAGCCGGGCGGAAGTACCGTTCTTTGCCGACTCGCTGCGCAGGGCCGAGCGGGTCCGCCTCATCGGACGAATTGACCGGATCGTCGTTAATCCGGATTCAGTGCTGCTGGTCGACTTCAAGTCCGATGCCGACCCCACGATGGACGCGCATCGGGTCAAACCCGCTTATCTTCAACAGCTTGGCCTCTATGCACTGGTCGCAGGTCAGCTGTTCCCAGGCAAGCAGATCGAAGCGGCGATCCTCTGGACGAGCTTGGAATCGCTGCTAAAATTGCCGCCGGCTGCGTTGGCGGATGCGGCCGGGGGCTTCACCATCCAGTGACGTTCATTGAACGGGCGCTGGACTCTACCTAGCTTTTGGATCACACAGACCGCCGCTTTCAACCCAAAAGGCAATCCAATGACAACCCACGTCTCCGACGCCAATTTTGGCGAGGAAGTCCTGTCCTCCAAGGAGCCAGTGCTCGTAGATTTCTGGGCCGAGTGGTGTGGCCCATGTCGCGCCATTTCGCCGGTGCTCGAAGAGCTCTCCGCTGAGCTGCAGGGCCGGGTGAAGATCGTCAAGCTGAACGTCGACGAGAACCCGAACACCACCGTCAAGTACGGCGTCCGGTCGATCCCGACCATGATCCTGTTCAAGGGCGGCGAAGCTGCCGACATGAAGATCGGCGCAGGCACGCCCAAGGCCGGCCTCGCCAAGTGGCTCGAGTCCCACGCCGCCTGATCCGGCGCGATCACTCGCCACGTAAGATTTCGCCGCTGGGTTCGCCCGGCGGCGTTTTCTTTTGGGGCAATTGAAACTGGAATGCCATTCCTTCCCGTCTTGCCCGACTCTACCTAAGGTCCATCGGCAACTGACGATGGAGAGTCGCATGGGACAGCGCGTTGATGATGCCAACTGGGATGTCGAGGTGCTCGGTGCCGACAGGCCGGTGCTGGTGGATTTCTGGGCCGAGTGGTGCCCACCCTGCAAGGCGATGGACCCCATCCTCGACCAGCTGACGGTCGAGCTCGCCGACAGGGTGAAGATCGTCAAGCTCGACGTCGATTCCAACCCCTCGACCACGGTGCGCTACAACGTCCGCGCCATGCCGACGCTGATCGTGTTCAAGAACGGCGAACCGGTCGACTACAAGGTCGGCGCCGGGCAGTCCCGCGCCCAGCTCACTAAATGGCTCGATTCACTCGCGGCGTGACAAGCGCGCCCCGACGGCTAGATTGCCGGTCCCCGATGGAGACCGGCATGACCTTCGAATTGCTCAGCGAATTTCCCTTCAACCTCGACCACGCCCAACTCGCCTGGGTGCGTGAGCGGTTCGCGGTGCTGAGTGAAGACGACAAGCTGCGCCAGTTGTTCAACCTGCGTTCGGCCGGTACCGATCCCGAGGCGATCGCTGCGATCCGTGACTTCCGGCCCGGTGGCGTGACCCGCCACATCGGCGCCGGCATCGAAGAGGAGCGCGCCATCATCGCCCGGCTCGGCGACGGCAATCCTGCGCCACTGCTGATTTCAGCCGATCTTGAAGGCAGCCGCATGAGCCTGCCTGGCGGCGCCGAGTTCCCCAATCCGCTGGCGCTCGCGGCCGTCGATGACGTCGAGGCCACCGCCGAGATCAGCCGATTGATGGCCGTCGAGGCGCGCCATGTCGGCATCAACTGGAGCTTCACGCCGGTTCTCGACATCAACGCCGCCTTCCGCTCCCCCATCGTCGCCACCCGCGGCTTCGGCTCCGATGTCGCGACCATCGAGCGGCACGCCCTCACCCAGATGCGCGTCTTCCAGGAGAACGGCGTCGCCTCGGCGATCAAGCACTGGCCGGGCGAGGGTTTCGACGACCGCGACCAGCACCTGCTCACCACCATAAACCCGCTGTCGATCGACGACTGGGAAGCCAGTTTCGGCCGCCTCTATCGCGGCGCCATCGAAGCGGGGGCGCTTAGCGTCATGTCCGCGCATATCGCGCTGCCTGCGTTCGTGCGCTCGCTCGTCCCCGATGCCGGCGTCGAGGCCTTCCGCCCCGCCTCGATCAGCAAACTGCTCAACGAGGAGCTGCTCCGCAACCGCCTCGGCTTCAACGGCCTCATCGTCTCGGACGCCACCAGTATGGCCGGGCTCGGCAACTGGTCGAAACGCAGCGAGTACCTGCCAGAGGTGATCGAGAACGGCTGCGACGTCATCCTGTTCTCGAACGATCCGGACCTCGACCTCGACTACCTCCGGACGGCTCTCGCCGACGGCCACCTGAGCCAGGCGCGCGTCGACGCCGCCGTCATCCGCCAACTCGGCCTCAAGGCGAAGCTTGGCCTCGCCAACCCGGCGACCATGCCGGCAGGCGAGGCGCCGAGTGCTGCCGCCAGCGCATACGCCACCGAAGTCATCCGGCGGGCCCCGACGCTGGTGAAGGACGTGCAGGGTCTGCTGCCGATCGATCCGCAACGTCACAGGCGCGTCCTCATCGTGTCGGGTGGCATCGTCTTCCCGTTCACGCCCGAGCCGCTCCCCTTCGCACTTCCCGACATGCTGCGCGAACATGGTTTCCTGGCAGAAGTTTGTGGCCCAGAGACACGCATTTCGCCCGAAAACTACGATCTGATGCTCTACATCTTCGGCGAGGAAACGCTGCTGACACGCGGCCGGATCTTCCTCGACTGGCTCCGCCTCACCGGCCATTTCGGCACGGCGATGGCCCGCCACTGGCACGACATCCCCACCGCGATGGTCTCGTTCGGCTACCCCTACATGCTCTACGATGCACCGCGGGTGCCGACCTACATCAACGCCTATTCGACCACCGAAACCATGCAGCGCGCCGTGGTCGATGCGCTTGTCGGCGCCATTCCGTTCAACGGCCGCAACCCGGTCGATCCCTTCTGCGGCCTCGAAGACGCCCGGTACTGAGGCCGGTGTCGAAGGGTGAGGCGGCCGTTCGACCAGATGGGCAACTTGAGGAGTAACCCATGCGCTTCGTCTGCCTGTTCCACATCGATGCCGAACTGATCGGCAAGCTCAGCCCTGCCGAACTCGAGAGCTTCGACCGCGCCAATCGCGACGCCGACGCGGCCCTGATCAAGTCGGGCCACTATGTCAGTGCGCTCGCTCTCGATGACGCCGCCGGGGCGGTGACGGTACGCCGCCGTGCCGGCACCAGCACGACCACCGACGGGCCGTACGCCGAAACCAAGGAGCAGCTCGGCGGCATCCTGATCATCGAGGCAGCAGACATGGCCGAGGCCATCGAGATCGCTAAGCTCGGGCCGATGGCGGATTTCGGCACCGTCGAGGTGCGGCCCGAACTCGATGTCGACTGGCAGAAAGCCCAGCAGAGGCGTTGATCAGGTCGGCGGCGTGCCGTTCTGGTGCAGCACGTGGCCGGCAAGGTAGAGCGAGCCGCAATAGACCACCCGCACCGGCCTGCCGGCCGAAGTGGCGCTGGCGAGAGCGTTGAGGATGGATTTCGACGCCTCGGCCGGAAGGCCTGCGGCTTCGGCCCCGGCGACGATTGAGGCCGCCTCATGGGCGTTCGGCTCGCCGGGGATGGTGAGGCCGAAGGCCTTTTCGACCATGCCGGCAAACGGCGCGAAAAAGTCCGCGGGGCGCCGGGTGTTCATCATGCCGACGATCAGCACCATGGGGAGCGGATTGCGGGCGTTGATCTCGCGCAGCGCAACGGCCAGCGCGGCGGCGCCATGGGCATTGTGCCCGCCATCGAGCCAGATCTCGGAGCCCTTCGGGAGCAGGCTCGGCAGCGTGCCGTCGAGCCGCATCAGCCGTGCCGGCCAGTTGACGGTGCGGAGCCCCGTCGAAATATCGGCATCGCTGACCGGCAGGCCGAAATGGCGGGTGGCGGCAATGGCGAGCGCGGCGTTGTCGAACTGGTGCGGACCAAGCAGCGCCGGTGGCGGCAGGTCGAGCAGCCCGGCCTCGTCCTGATAGACCAGCCGGCCGTCTTCGGCGCGGCCGTCGAAATCCTCACCCATGATCAGCGGCGTGATGCCGAGCCGCGCCGCGGTGCGCACCAGCACGGCCCGGCCTTCGTCGCGCTGGCGGCCATAGACGGCCTTGGCGCCGCGCTTCAGGATGCCGGCCTTTTCCGCCGCGATCAGCGTGATGGTGTTGCCGAGGAAATTCTGGTGGTCGTAGTCGACCGGCGTGATGATGACGCCGAGCGGCGCCTTCACGACGTTCGATGCATCGTGCAGCCCGCCCATGCCGGTTTCGAGCAGCAGGTAATCGGCCTTCACCTCGGCGAAAAGCTTGAAGGCGGCGGCCGTGGTGATCTCGAAGAAGGTGACCGGCGCGCCGCCATTGGCCGCCTCGCAGGCCTCGAGCGCTTGATTCAGCTTTCGCGATGACACCAGCTTGCCGGCGAGCCGGATGCGCTCGTTGAAGCGCACCAGATGCGGCGAGGTGAGGACGTGCACCTTCTTGCCGGAGGCCTCTAGAAATGCCCGGAGATAGGCAATGGTCGAGCCCTTGCCGTTGGTGCCGGCGACGTGGATCACCGGCGGCAGGTGCTCTTCTGGGTGCCCCAGTTGAGCAAGCAGCCGCTCGATGCGCACGAGGCTGAGGTCGATCAGCTTGGGGTGAAGCGCCAGCAGGCGCTTCAGGATGGCGTCGGTGCGGGACACGGGGACGAGATTCTCGAACAGGAGCATGGCGCGCGCCTTCTAGCACCCAGTTGTCACGCGTTGAAGCGGAAGCCTACTCGGCGTGCGCCGCTTCCGGTTCTCCGACCAGGTCCTCGCCCGAACTGACGGCAACCGGCGTGGCCAAACGGCCCGGAGCGGTTTCACTCAGTTCCTCGCGGACCTGGGCCTTTGTCAGGATGCCGACGATCGAGCCGATGGTCTGGCGCAGGTTGTGGCGATGCACCACCATGTCGATCATGCCGTGTTCGTAGAGGTACTCCGAACGCTGGAAGCCCTTGGGCAGCTTTTCACGAATCGTCTGCTCGATGACGCGCGGGCCGGCAAAGCCGATCAGCGCGCCGGGCTCGGCAATGTGCACATCGCCCAGCATGGCGTAGGACGCCGTGACGCCGCCGGTGGTGGGGTTGGTGAATACCACGATGAACGGCAGCCCGGCCTCCCGCAGTCGCAGCACGCCTACGGTGGTGCGGGGCATCTGCATCAGCGACAGGATGCCCTCCTGCATGCGGGCGCCGCCCGAGGAGACAAACAGCACGAAGGGCGTCTTCCGCGCTGCAGCCGTTTCGAGGCCGGTGACGATGGCCGAGCCCGCCGCAAGACCCAGCGAGCCGCCCATGAAGTCGAAATCCTGCACGCCAACAGTGACGGCCTGGCCGAACAGTTCGCCGGTCGCGACGGTCACCGCATCCTCGGCACCCGTCTTCAGCCGCTGTTCCTTGAGCCGGTCGCTGTAGCGCTTGGAGTCGCGGAACTTCAGCGGGTCCTGCGCCACCGAGGGCAGCGGCACCGTCTTGTACTGCCCCTCGTCGAGGAAGGTGGCGAGCCGGTCAACCGCCTTGATCTTCATGTGGTAGCCGGAATTCGGCACCACCCACATGTTGGCCTCGAGGTCGCGGTAGAACACCATCTCGCCCGACTCCGGGTCTTTCACCCACAGGTTCTCCGAGCCGGTTTCCTTCGGTTTGAGGAAGGAGCGGATGCGCGGGCGGACGACGTTGTTGATCCAGTTCATTGACCTGCCTGTCAGCGGGATGCCGTGTTGGTTCACGGCCCTATATGGCGATTGTGGCGAATATTATCAGGATTTGAGCGCCCGGTTAAGGCAGCACGGCGCTATTTTGCAGCGCTAACCCCGCATTCACCCTTACGGGACTTCCATGCCGACACGTCGCGGCCCGGATGTTCCCATGCCGCTCCGACTCGGAGAGCGGCATGTCTGAGATCGTCAAGTTGCATCGCGAGGCCAGAAGGTCCCGGTTTCGCGCGCAGGGCAGACGACGCGCGCGGTTCGGCATGGCGATGCTCTGGGCGGCGGCTTTCCTCGCCGTAGCAGCGGCCGGCAGTCTGGCGCTGCCCCATATCGGACCAATCCTGCCCGCACCGACGGCCCCGGCGCCGGATATCGTCTTTGTCACGCTCGGCCTGTGCCAGGGCGGACGCGGCAGCGACTGCGTCATCGACGGCGACACCTTCCGGCTCGACGGGCAGTCGATCCGTATCGCCGACATCGACACGCCGGAGACGCGAGACTTTCAGTGCGCTGGGGAGAAGGACCTTGGAGACCGCGCCACACGACGCCTGCACGAACTGCTCAACGCGGGTCCGTTCGAACTGCTTACCTACGAGCGCGACGAGGATCGGTACGGGCGGAAGCTGAGGATAATTGGCCGCAACGGGCAGTCGCTCGGGCAGGTGCTGGTCGCCGAAGGCCTGGCGCGCACCTGGGACGGAGCGCGCCATTCGTGGTGCTGATCGTCGAGGCTACTTCAGCGGGCCGCGATCAGCTTCCTCTTCTTCGAGCACCGCATTGGCCGCGGTCGCCGACAGTCGCACCTTGTCGCCCTCGATCTCAGCGACGAGGCTGCCCCGGATGAAGTGGTGGTGACCCTTGTGATGGCCCTCGCCGCTATCGTTCTTGGTCAGCTTGATGCGATCGCCCTCGACATGATCGACCGTGCCGATATGCACGCCGTCGGCACCGATGACTTCCATGTGCTCGCGGATGGATGAGAGGTTGGACATTCCGGATACTCCTTGTTGAGTACCCGGAGTAACGCCCGAGGCCGCCGGAAGATGCGTCGCGGGCGCTGCCTATGCCGCCTCTTTCGCCCGCTTCACGCCGCCGGCCAGCCCCGCCACCAGGCTGGTCACGGCGCCAACCGTGCCGGCCGTCGCCTTGCCATTGTCGAGCGAGCCGAGCACCGCATTGCAGATGGCGGTACCGACGGCGATGCCGTCCGATTCGCGGCCCATGCGGGCGGCATCTTCGGCGGTCTTGATACCAAAGCCGACCACGACGGGCAGGTCGGTGTGGGCCTTGATGCGCATCACGGCTTCGCCGACGGCCGCATGGTTCTTGATGCTGGCGCCAGTGATGCCGTTCATCGAGACGTAGTAGACGAAGCCCGAGGTGTTGTTCAGCACCGTCGGGAGGCGGGCCTCGTCCGTTGTCGGCGTCGCGAGCCGGATGAAGTTGATGTCGGCCTTGAGCGCCGGAATGCAGAGCTCTGCGTCCTCCTCGGGAGGCAGGTCGACGACGATCATCCCATCGACGCCCGCTGCCTTGGCGGCAACCAGAAACGCGTCGACGCCAAAGATGTAGATCGGGTTGTAATACCCCATCAGCACGATCGGGGTGTCGGCATCCTTCCGGCGGAAGGCTTCGACCATGCTCAGCGTTTTGCGCATGGTCTGGCCGTTGGCCAGCGCCCGCTGGCCCGCCGCCTGCACGCCGGGGCCATCGGCCATCGGGTCGGAGAACGGCATGCCGAGCTCGATGATGTCGGCGCCAGCGGCCGGCAAGGCGTCGAGAATCGCCTGCGCGGTCGCGAGGTCCGGGTCACCGGCCATGGTGTAGGTGACGAGCGCCGGACGGCCTTCGGCAGCGCATCTGGCGAAGCGGGCAGGAATACGGGTGGTCATTTGTTGAACCCCAGGTAACGGCCCACCGACTCGACATCCTTGTCGCCGCGGCCCGACAGGCAGAGCACGATGGTCTCGTCCTTGCGCATGGTCGGGGCGACCTTCATCACCTGGGCGAGGCCATGCGCACTTTCGAGCGCCGGGATGATGCCCTCGAGGCGGGTGCAAAGCTGGAACGCCTCGAGCGCCTCGTCGTCGGTAATCGGCGCGTAGGTGACGCGCTTGGTGTCGTGCAGGTAGGAATGCTCCGGGCCAACGCCCGGATAGTCGAGGCCGGCCGAGATCGAGTGGCCTTCGAGGATCTGGCCGTCGGCGTCCTGCAGCAGGTAGGTGCGGTTGCCGTGCAGCACGCCGGGGCGCCCGCCGGTCATCGAGGCGGCGTGGCCGTTCTCGATGTCAACGCCGTGGCCGCCGGCTTCGGCGCCATAGATCTTCACCGAAGGATCGTCTAGGAAGGCATGGAAGGTGCCGATGGCATTCGAACCGCCGCCGACGCAGGCGACCACGGCGTCGGGCAGCTTGCCTTCGGCCTCGAAGTGCTGCGCCTTGATCTCCTCGCCGATCACCGACTGGAAATTGCGGACCATCTCGGGATAGGGGTGCGGGCCGGCTGCGGTGCCGATCAGGTAGTAGGTGCTCTCGACATTGGTCACCCAGTCGCGCAGCGCCTCGTTCATGGCGTCCTTGAGCGTGCCGGCACCCGCGGTGACGGCGCGAACCTCGGCGCCGAGCATCTTCATGCGCAGCACGTTGGGATACTGGCGCTCGACGTCGGTGGCGCCCATGAACACCACGCAGGGCAGGTCGAACTTGGCGCACACCGTGGCGGTCGCGACGCCATGCTGGCCGGCACCGGTCTCGGCGATGATGCGGGTCTTGCCCATGCGCTTGGCGAGCAGGATCTGGCCCACCGTGTTGTTCAGCTTGTGGCTGCCGGTGTGGTTCAGCTCTTCGCGCTTGAAGTAGACCTTGGCGCCGCCGAGTTTTTCGGTCAGCCGCTCGGCGAAATAGAGCGGCGAGGGGCGGCCGGTATAGTGCTTGCCAAGGAATTCGACCTCGGCCTTGAAGGCCGGGTCGGCCTGGGCCTCGCGATACGCCTTTTCGAGGTCGATGATCAGCGGCATCAGCGTTTCGGCGACGAAGCGGCCGCCGAAGATACCGAAGCGGCCCTGCTCGTCGGGGCCGTTACGCAGGGAATTGGCCCCGTGGACTGTCATTCTAGTCTAGCTCCTTACTATCAAAAATCGGACCGACCGGAACATCGAATGACCAGACGCGCAGCAAGCCTCTCGCCTAAGTTCCCGCACCCTTGGGCCGCCTCTCAAATGAAAACTGGCAATAAGTTGTAGGCTCTTTGCGCTCTACGGCAGTCCACTCACGCAATTGCGGACGACCGACCCCACGAGTGCTGCTACAAAATCCCACTCCCGTGAGCCAACAGGGTATAGACTTGCCCACGATTGCTGGCGAGCAGCGTCTTCACTGCGGCCTGTGCATTAGTGCCGGAGGCTTTATTCTTCACTTCCCCCTCAAATTCTGCCATAAAAATATTGGCGCTGTCTCTAAAGGCTGGTTCATTCTGCAGCCTGCTTTGGGTCAGCTTAAGGAGCGATAGCCCCAGATCAGAATAAATCCCTTCCGAGAAGCTATTCACTTCCCCGACCTGGTACTTCTTCCAAGCTTGCTCGAAAGCGCTACGCGTGAACAGCTGCTGCGCCTGCGCCTCAATCTCGGCGAGGTAAGGATGCTTGGGCGATTTGACCGACACGGCCTGAGCAGCCCCGGGACGAGTCTTGGGGGGCGGTGTTGCAGCGGCTAGCTTCTGGCCACTTTCGGGCCGTCCCGCATCACGGCTGCCGTTGGCCGGAGTGCTGACCTCAGCCTGCGCGCGAACGAGGTTATTTAGCTCTGATAGCGCCCCAATTTGCTCGGTGACCACCTGGCGCATCCGCGCCGCCGCTGTTTTGGTCTCTTCCGGCAGCTCAAGCACGGCCCGCGTGAGCGCCGACTTCGTTTGCTCGAGTTGCATCTGGATCTCCTCTGCCACGTCCCTGAGAGAGGCAGCAGTGGACTTGATACTCTTCTGGGTCTCCGTGAACGCCGCCTGCATCTCACCAATCACCGACACATGCGACGACTTCACCACCTCTCCAGCTCGCCTGCCCTCCACCACCGCGTTCTCAACCAGATTGCCAATCTGGTTGCTCACCCGCCGTGAGGTCTGCTCAAGCGCATCCTCGAGGCTTTGTGAGTTTCGGTCAAAGGTCGCCTCGAAGGCCTCCTGATTGGTATTAAGGGTTTCAGCCAGTTTCCGTGCTACACCTGAAACCAGCGCCTGAGTCTTGTCCGCGCTTGAGACCAGCGCGAATTGGACTTTTTCATCGCTGGTTGTCAGCGCTTCGCTGATCCTCTGAGTCACCAAGCCAAGCGCTGACTGAACGTCGTCAGTCACGCTTCGGACTGCATCCTGCACTTCGTTGGCACTTACAGCTAGGGTGGTATTCATGGCTTCATGAGCGTTGGCAACAGTATCAACGATCTCGCCTTGGTTCTTCAGCAGCAGGTCTGCAATCGACCTTGTCGCGTCAGCAACACGTTGCTCTGTGGCTGTCATACTGCCGTCGACGAGCTCGAGCAGACTCCGTATCGGCAGCGCGACTTGCTCGACACGTACACCCAGTTCCTCGACCAGTTGCCGCAGCGCCGACTTGTTGGCTTCTACCCCGGCCACAGCCGCATCGCCGCTGTTCACCAGGTGAGCATTGGCCCGCTCCAGTGCCTCCGTACGCTCGACGAGCTGACCGGTGATTGCTGACAGATCTGCGCTGGCACCACCCATGGCACGCCGCAGTTCGGCGATATGTGTATCCATCTGCAAACCAGTGACATGCATGTTTTCCATGGCTTCACGCATGCTTGCGGCATACGCCTCAGTCTGCCTGCCGACGTCGCCCTTGAGCGCCTTGAGTCCCACTTGCGCGAACTCCACCACTTCCTGGAGGTGCTGACCTGACTCGCCCCACCGCGTAGAAAGTAGGGAAAGCTCTGCGGAAACCTTCGCCGTCGACGTCGAAAGCAATTCCTCAGCCCGAAGCGAACCGTCCGTCAGCGCCCGCTCCAGTTTCTCACAATGATCTGCGACACTTGCATCCAGTTCGGCGCTCTTAGCGGTAACCAGGGCTGAAAACTCCGACGTCGATCTGTCGACTGACACATTCAGCTCGCTCAACTGCCGCACGATTGTATCAGTTGCCGTCAGCGCCGTGTCAGCAACGAGTTCTTCGATGGTCGTTGCAACCGTCTGCACTTTCTGGAGGGCGATACCCATCGCGTCGCCCATGTGACCGGCCACCGCCTCAACGTCGGTCAGCACTGACTTGGCAACTGAGCCGAACCGCTGCGTTACCGTGTTGTCGAGGCGGCTAGCGAGGCCATCAAGCTCACCCATCGAGCCAATGATTGCCTCATTCACCTCCTTGTTAATCTGGAAGAGCTTGTCTGCAGCGATCTCGACGCGAGCCGAAATGGCCTCAGGAAGCGCCCCCAACCGTTGGTCAAAAATGTCGATAAGGTTCTCACGAGCAGTGTCGGACGCCTCAGCCATGACAAACGACAGCTTGTCGGCAGCGTCCCGGACTGCGGTGGTTACTTGCTCGACACGCTCGCCAACAAGAGCTTCGGCGTTACCGACATCAATTAGGGCGTGTTCTACCGCGCGACTGATGTCCTCCGAAACCTTCCCGGCAGTGTTCGAAACCATGTTGGACAGACTTTCAACCCGTCCAGTCACTACCTCAACCACGCTCGCAATGCTCTGTATCAGGCTATCGCGTACGCCTTCGGCGCTCTCCTGAACCAGACTCACCATGGCCTCGGCGTTTTCGGCGACTTGCGAGTTAAGCTTCCTGCCATGGGCGGACAGGGCGTCAATACCTCCCTCCATCGCACCACCAATACGCGTAACGGTAGTTGCGACGCTGCTTTCGAGCCGATCAGTCTCCGCAGTCAGGGTCGCCTCGATTTCCTGCCGCTGCTGTGACAAAGCAACCGTGAGAGCCTTGGAATGCGTCTCTAGCGCACCCAGCACTCCGGCGGTTTGGGTGGCAACAGTTCGTGACGTCTCCCCATAGGTCGCGGAGAATTCTTCGGTTCGCCGGCTAAGGCCGTCCACGAGATCGCGTGTCTGGCTCTCGAGGGTAGCATCCAGCATCCTAACCCCAGCCTCGATGGTAGCCCGCATCTGCTCGTGCTTGCCGACCAGCAGTTCACCCAAGGCCCCCGTTCGAGACGATACCACGGCGTCGATCGAGACCTCGTGCTCGGTCAACAAGGCTGCCAGTTTATCTCTTAGCGCTTTGAACTTTGACTCGGCTTGTTCGGCCCCCAGCTGCGACAACGCCTCCGCATCAGCCATAATGCTGTCGAGCCGCGCCAAGCTTCCCGAAAGCTGCCCCTCGATCCCGCGCTGACTCTCTGCCAAGCCGTTCTCAAGCGCTTTGGTTTGTTGGGTAAGCGCTGTGAGGAACACCTCGCTGTGTCCGGCCATCATGCGATCAATGTCGGAAGCACCAGCGCCGAGAGCCTTCCCAACGTCCTTGCTACCCTCCACGAGCACGGCAACCAGTTCCTCCCGGCGAGTGGTCATCGTCGCGCCAAGCTCGGATATGGACGTACCGACCAACTCACCGAATGTCGCTGTGGAACCTGATAGTTCGCCTTCTAGAGTGGACATCAGTGCTGCGATATCACCCTTGAGCACATCGACGCTGGCAACTATTCGGCCGTTCGTGTCCTCGAGGCCGGCGCCCAGTAGCGCCGAACGCTGTTCGATTGCCGCAATCAATGCGCCAGCCCTGTCGGAAAGAATGTCTTCAGTCGCTTGGACGCTACCCGTGATCCGAGTGGCCACAGCGTCTGCCGCAACAGAGAGTCTCCCTTGGGCTTCCGCGTTCGTTTGCTCCAGACGGGAGGTTAGCTTGTCGAGACCGGCGACCAAGGCATTTTGTATAGCTTCGCTCTGCTCTGCGAGAGCGTCGGCCAGCGACGCGGATCCGGTTTTCACCGTGTCCTTGAGCTCTTCTGACTGAGACGCAATGGCCGACGTCAGGATATCGGCCTGAGCTGTTAGCGCTTGTGAGCTCTCAGAGAGCGCATCCGTCAGGTACCGAGTGCGGTGGGATAGGGTTTCTGTGAGCTCCCGAGTGCGCAGACCGACGACTTCGTCGAACGTCCCGAGCTTCTCCTCAAGGACGACCTCCAAGAAGGCTGCCCGCGCGGTGAAACCGGATTCGAACTTGTCCAATGCACCAGATAGTTTGTTCGCCCGATCCGAAATGCCGTCAGAGATTCCACCTGCACGCAGAGACAGCACTTGATCAAGGCGCTCGGTACCAGTGTCAAGAGCGGCGAGAAGCTCGCTCGTTCTTGTACCGACACCTTCGACCAGGATACTCGAGCGTCGACTGAGCATTTCGTCGAGCGTATCGGCGTGCTGCGTGACGAGCGCCTCGAATCTATCTGAGCGCCTGACCAGCGCTAGTTCCAGTTCCTCGCCGCGGCTGCCGAGTGCTTCGTTCAGGCTGGCTACTCGACCAACCAACGCTTCGAATTGGCTGGCACGGTTGTCCAATACGGCCGTAAGTTCTGTCGAACTGCCACTGACGGCCGTCAAGATGCGCTCGGCGTTTTGTTCCAGCACCTCGTTGAATTCCGTTACTCGCGTTAGCAAGGACTCAGAAATATCCTCGTTGCGCGTCTGCAGCGTCTGGTCCAGCGCCTTCATTCGCGCTTCGATCGACAAATTCAGTCGGTCATGCTCGTTGCGAATCGCCTCACGGACGCTGGTCGCCGTTGACTGTATATCGGTCGCTATCGCGCCTAGGTTTGTGGCGACCGTGTCCGTGATCGATGCCCGCACCCCCTTGACCTGCTTTTCGATGCCTTCTGTGCTTTGAGCGATTGCCTCGATAAGCGTCTCGGTCCGCTGCAAATAGACGTCGCGCAACTCGGATAGCTCTTGTGAAAATCTGCCGCTCGCAGCGGACAACTCGGAGACGACCGCACCGCCGCGATCACCCAGTGAACGATCCAGTGACCCTATCCTGTCGTCAATCTGCGTCACGATCTGATCGACCCGGCCGGAAAAGGCCTGGAGCGCGCTGTTACCTGCGATATCGAAGCGCTCTCGGGAACGCTCGGAGATCTCCTCCACGCTGGAGTTGAAATCAAGGGCAGCTGATTGCAGTCGCAATTCGATCGCGCCAACCTGAGTATGAAGCTGCTCGTCCAGTTGCCGAACCAGCCCCGATAGAAGCGTCTCGGCTTCCTTCGAACGCGCCGCTATATCGCTTGAGACGCGGTTGCCGATCGTCTCGAAATTGGACGCCACCTGATTGCCGCGTTCGCGTATCTGGTCCAGCAAGGTAATACCGCCCTGCCCCAACAGTTTCGCAAGCGACTGTGTACGATAGTCTACGGCCGCGGTGAGGGCACTCGTCCGTGTCTCCAGCTCCGCCAACAGGTCTTGCGACGAACTCCGAAGGCTTTCGGTCATTGTATTGCCAGACTTTTCGAGGTCGGTCAGAGCGACGCTGACTCCCTCCGCGATGGCAGCCCGCACCGCGTCTGTGCCATCCAAGAAGGCCTCGCGCTGCGTCATCAGCGAGGCCGCAGCCTGTTCAGCACGCGCCGCACCCACCTGATAAGCAGCCTCCACACTCGCCACCTGCTCCGACACCGACCCCCTAAGCGTCCCCAACTGGGAGACCACTCGATCGAGTTCGTCGCTTAAACTGGCAAGTTCTCGACGCGTCTCCCCAACCTTGGACTGAATCTGCTCAGCGTGAACTTTGTTCGGGTCGGCAACTCGCTCGGCCGACGGGGCCGACCTTGTTCGCATGCTTAGCCCCACGGCGATGCCGCCAAAAGTCGCCGCCGCAGTAAACAATAAAGCCTGCCAAATCCCCACCACGCTGCCCGCGTCCTCGGACACAGAACCAACAATCAGGGCGACGACCATCAGCGCGATGGCCGCAACAACCGCAAGAATCATGCCTGGCCGCGGACCTAGCATGCTAGGACGCAATTGCCGCCTCGCTAGCGGCGCGGGGTTGTCGTCGTTGGCAACGATGAAGGGGTGGCCGCTTTTGGCGGAGGGATCGATGCGGGTCGACGCGATACGTTCAAGTGCTACCGTCAGGTCGTCCTCTGACCTTGCGTCTCCATTCAGCTCTGGCTCCAGCAGCGCTGCCTCCACAGCCTCGTAGAACTTAGTGTCTACTACTGCCGACCCTTCCGCCGCATCCAACGTCGCCAACTCAGCCCCCTACGCACTGGGGGTGCTGCCTTGCTCCCCCATAAACACAGCGGGGCAGCTAGTAGGTTGGGCAGGTCGGATGACACCTGCAATCCACACCATTTCCCATCCAGATAGTTCATATTGGATCGGTTTATCGGTTCGGAACTTCAGACAGGCGACTCTCAAAGCGTCTAGCTGCAGCGGGTCAAGTGGGGGTGCCGACTGTTGCGGCGGCTCACCCCCCGGCCGAACCAAACGCATCGTCGCCATGGCGTCGATGGTGCCGGACGGAGCTAAGGAGGCCGTTACAAGCATTTCTATCATGGTTCTTCTTGGTCGTCGGCCCACATAGACAGCTTATATATCATTATAGCTAGAAATTTTTTTATTGCTGTTTACATGAGCCTAGTTACTCGACAGGTGGTCCATTACCATGTGACGCGACTGCTGGGCGGATCGACTTTACGCTTGCAACTCTTGGTACTCTCGGCTGCAAACAGACCAGGATCACCAAACTGGGGTGCCAGATACAGCTAGTCTCAACTGTAGATCGGCTAGCGTGGTTAGGCGGCGGCAATGCAGACGTTGAGAATGCCGAAAACACCACAGACAAATTGTGATTGGGTCCGGCTGCGACTGCCACGCGTGTCAAACGGGCTCTGAAGCCCGCTGTTGCGCCGCGCACCCGTCCACGGCTTACGGCCCAGTAGGACACCGAATAACGTTCCCAATTTATCAGTCGCCCCGTCGGCTATCGACCCAGCGCCACAACGTATGGCGCCACCCGCAAAACGAGGTCGCGCAAATTCACCCTAGGCTTCTCGCATTCCGACCATCCGCAAGACCCTCTGCAGGTCGCATAGCCCCTTGGCAACCGCCGCACTGGAGGCCCGACTGCAGGTAGTTGTGAACCAGATGACCGGCTGCCGTGATTGCTTCAGCCAACGAAGTGACGAATTGGCGACGCGCCACTACCGTGCGACCGACCAACGCCTGACGACGAGCTTCGATACGATAACCAAACAAGTCCGGCTCGACCGCAACGACTACCACTAGGCCCCTTTCTGTTGAAAACATGCATATCTCTTCGAAAACCCACGCGTCACATGGTCCTCGCACAACAGCGCTGGCTTTCACTATGAGGTGGAGTCTAGCGCGTGAGGGCCCGGATGACGGAACCACGCGCGCGTAAACGAACCAGCCCCTTGTTCGCCGCATAGACTGCAGTGCATCCGGCGATGGACGGTGGCGACCGACTGCAAGTTCCCGAACGGCAACGACGCCGGGGTAAACAACCGAGTGCCGCCACACCGGCTGCAGCAGTACTCAAGCGCTCCACCAGAGCGTCGCAAGTCCCCAATTGTATTAACTGGCCTAGAACGCACTCTCACCCCTACCTTGCTTGTGCATGGACCGCGGCGTGACCATGCAGTGCGCCACTTGAGTTTGCTGCAAGCGCCCTTGTCGCATTGTCTCGGGTCGATCTGGGGTTCCGATTTCGAAGCTACCCCCCCGCAAGACTCACCGCAGCACGAGGTTAATGCGATCAAGGAAAGTACAATTCGCGTTTCGGCGCCACGATGAATACATTTTCGTAATTAATGCACCGTCGTGAATACAATTCCCCCCGAAACGTGCCGGAATGTGCTCGCGCATTGTGCACTCAGTCGCCCCATCAGATGGGTGGGCAAGAGTTGCAGAGCGGAACTATGCTATTCAAGGCGGAACAGACGGTCTCAACCCTCCCGCTCGTTCTAAGGGGGGCGTAAACCTGTTGTGCCGGCGAGGGGTCGCAGCGCAACGCCCCTCGGCCTGCTGCAGGGGCGCAGGTTGGTATCATGCTGCCGCAATGGCTTCGGCGCCCTAGCAACCTACGTTCATAGCACCTTGTCATTGCGGCCGATTGTCAGCTCCCCACACTTTAGGGAGACACTGACTTTGGTCAGATTTCGCCTCAACACCGCTTTGCGCGGCGATACTCAAATCGGCATTCTCGCTACACCTTTCGCCAAGAGCCTCAAGCACGCCCTCAATCCGAAGCGCCAACCTGCGAAATCTCGAGTCCGGCTACCCCGCTCTATTGGCGACGCGAAAAAACAGTGTGCGAACCTAACGCGCCCCCCCAGGCTGAGCTGCGACCTGCGGTTCCTCGCCAACCTCGCCCCGCCGATAGGGCAATAGATCCATAAGGCCATCCGGTCCTACGCGTAAAACCTTCACCACGCGAACGTTGGTTCTTAACAGCGACGGTTGTCCCGAATCTGTTGCTGTCCGACGGGGATCAACCTTGCCGCTGTTCGGCAGCTGATCCTGATCTTGCCCCGGCAACGCCTCCACCGAAATCCTTATTTCGAACCTTGGCATGACTAATTCAGCTATTGGTTTTGCAATAAATATTGCTGCCGCAATAGCAAACAGTGCGACCACTATTACTCGTTTCACTCTCGACCGCATTCACGTCACCAGCCACAATTTAAATTGCAGAGAGAAGGTGGACCGCAACACGAACGCGCCGAATATTTTTCCACGACATCCGCTACTCTTGGGTCTCGGATTCCGACTTTGAATTCTTACCCCGACGCGAGCTTCCGTTCCCGATGGATTGCGTTACCACGCCATTGAGTGCCACCAATCGATCCACGGTCACCTCGGCAGCCCGTCGTGTGCTTTCCTCAACAAGCTGCGTGGCCTGCTCGATACGCCTCACCGCCGATTTTTCCTGACTGGCCAACCTCGACAATACAGCCTCACTGCTGCTGCTAAGGTTCTGCTGCACCTGGTCGACCGTCTGAGAAACCTGTTTCACCAGCTTCGCCGAAACCTGCGCCAAGGTTTCCGCCGACGCTTCGGTTGAACGAGACACTGTTGTCTCGAGGTCGCGATTGGACTGGCGGAGGAAGGATCCGACCGAAGCAGTTGCTTCGCCGATCGTTTCTCGCATCTGTTTAATGCTGGACGTCAGCCCCTGATTGAGTTTTTCCGTCTCAGCGCCGAGCGCCGCCCGCAGGCTCTGCGCCCCGCCACCAATCCGCTCGAGCAGACCATCGGTTTCGCGCTCAGCCACTCGCCCGACCTCCTCGATACCACTCGATATGACCTTGTCCAGAATTGCTACTCTTGCATCAAAAGCCGTGAGCAGCCCGGATTTCTCCCCTTCAAGCAGGCGCGCAATGTCGGCCGCGAAAGACTCCAGTTCTCCGCGCAGCATCGTCGTCTCATCTGAGATCGACCCTCTGAGTCCGACCGTACGCGCCCTCAGTTCTTCGCGCACTTTGCCAAGATGGTCTTCGGAGTCCGCCGCAAGCTTTGCAGTCCCCGCGGCAATGCCGCTGCTTATCTTTGTACCGGTATCAGCCAGCGTCTGTTCAAACTCGTGGGAAGCGGCGTGCAGTCGGTCAGTGAACTCCTGCCCGCGCGATCGAATGATCGCTTCGAGCACCTGCCCACGCGCCTCCAGCACAGTCTCGATGACATTGACCTGCCGCTCAACTTCCTGTGCGCGCTTGACATCCGCGTCCTCAGCGATGGCCTTTAGGCGCACCAAGTGCTGTTCCAGCGCCGTTTCCAGTTGTTCGTTACCCCCTACCAGGAAGAGCTCAAGGCTCGAGACCTTCTGCGTCACGACCCGCTGCATCCGGCCGGCTTGGTCCTCAATCCGATGCGTGGCGTCCGCAACCGCGTCCTCCAAGCTACGTGTCCGTCCGTCCAGTGCACTCTGGAAGGAGGCGGTACGGACGGAGAATCCATTCACCAACTCAGATATGACTCGATCCAGCGGCACAGTCGCTGCCGCCGCCGCAACGCTGAAATCGCGTTTTGCGGCCTCCATTTGCGTAGCTACGCCCGTGATGATTTCTTGTGCCGAGCTTGTAAGGTCGGCTGTCGCCGCCCGCGCGCCCTGCGCAATGTGATCGGCGGCCCGCCTTGACGATGACTCGAGCCGCGCTTCGTCCTGCTGAACCTCTTGCTGCAGCTTATCGACGGCACCTGCAAAGACCGACCGGAGCTGCTCAGTGGCCGCTGCTATGGCAGCGGATATCGCTGAGGTATCTTGCACCAACCGCTGGCGATCGCTTTGTAGTGAAGCCTCCCGCGTGGACGCAAGCTGCTGGGAGTGCTGGCTCAGCAACGTGCCATAACGGTCCGCTCCCGCATCAAGTCCACGCTCGATAGAAGCTAACTCCGAACCGAGACGCGCCGACAGTTCCTGAATCCCGTTTTCGACAATTGCCGACAATTCATCGGCGATGCGCGAATTGAGCTGGTTATGCTCGGCCGTCGCGATGCTGAACTTGTCTGTCGACATACTGATCGTGTCACGCATCGCCTGTAGCGCTGACGTCAAATGGTTTGCACGGTCATCAACCAACTCGAGAGAGCCTTCAAGCGTATCCGCCATCCGAACGGATAGTTCCTGGCCAGCCTGGACCAGCTGACGCTGAAAGCCCGTCAGCTCCATGGTGAGTTTATCTGCTAGTCCCAGCGCATCGACCGACAGCGTGTGATGCAACTGCCCCGCACTGTGTTGCAGGGTATCGGTGATCTGCACAGCAGCAGAAATGCGATCGCCCGCCTGATCCAGAGCCGGCATTAGGCTCCCCTGCAGCTGCCCAGTCATCTCCTCGAGCTTAGCCATGCGGCGACTGACGTCGTCGTTAATCTGTTCGATCCGCGCGACCCACGCCTCACCCGCCTTGCCCCAGGACTCCTCGACCTTCGCCGATATCTCATTGCTACCGGAAGCGACAACGCGCAGGTATTCGGCCGAACTGCTTTGCAGACGACCTTCGAGCCGCGTTGCCGCGCCGTCCAGTCCCTGGCTAATGAAGTCCTCGGCGCCCTTGAGGTGCTCCATCGCCGAATTGGACCGCGCGTCCATCACATCATTGAGCCGATCCAGCGCCGAGCTCAACGCTGCCCGCAACTCGTCTTGATGACCTTCAAGCACAGCCCTAACGCTCGTTGCGCCAGCCGACATAAGTTCGCCGGCCGACCGTAACCCTTCGTCAAGCCGGATCACAACGGGATCGATCCGTTGGGTGACAACGTCATTAACCTTCTGCGCCATGCCCTCCGCCACGCCGGCCAAGATGGCGGTGATGTCAATATTGACTTCTTCAAGTGTACCGCGAACGTAATTGCCTGACTCAATGAGCTGCCTGCTGACATCGAGCAACTCGCTGCTCATCGCCTCGCGTGACTCCTTCACCACGCTCCGTACCTGATCGGTCGCACCAACCACAGTGTCGCGCTGCAACGACAGCTCATGCACCAGAGTGCTCAGACGTAGCTCGTTGTCAGAAAAGGTTCGCTCAAGCGCCTCAACCTCTCGCCGAATCCGGCTTTCGATCTCAACTGTCTTGTCAAGGCTGCGGTTCAGCTGTTCATTCAGCGCCTTGAGCTCACTGCTGACCGCACTGCGGATTGGCAATATATTACTGCCCGCCCACGACGCTGGTTCAGAGAACCGTTCAATGCTGGCTGCGAGCCTTTCCGACGCCGTTTCGAAGTCGTCCATCCGACTTCTAATGCTGCCCATGAGCCGGACAACGATGAGGGGCAAGGCTGCGATGAACACAGCTTGAGCCGATTGCATCGACGTCCAAAACTCCGCCGAAACCAGCCGATCTAAGTTCGGAAGCAGATGCGCGACAGCGATTGCGGCTGCCCAGAGTCCCGTCCCAACCAACGCCAGCATCTCGTTAGTCGCTGGACGTGACTCCCATTCCGCCTGCGGTTCCGCCCGGTTGTACCCGCTATCATTGGCCGACGCGCGCGCCTCGCCATTGCGAGTTGGGCCACCTGCCGCCCGGACACTCTGGATCTTCATAATATCTCTCACCGTCAATGTGCCCCCATAGTTGCAGGTCCGCACGCGCATGAAAGGCTTAATCAGTCCATCTTGAACCCGTTGTAGGTCGGAGATTGCCGTCAAGCACCCAGGTCACCACCTTCGCTCCGGCACCGCATCGTCGCGGCTGCAAACCGTGCAAGCGCTCCCAGGCCCGATAGAAATCCGCCACCAATCGCTCCACTGCAATGCGATCCGCTTCATTATGGCGCAAATCTCTCAGCCATTCCGGTGCGAAACCGGCTAATGCTGCCGGCGACAATAGGGCTCGGACAAGTATGAGATGATCTGTCGTTTCGGGAATGGTTTCCGTCGGAGTGCACTGGTAGCTGCGCTCGCGCTGCTCACTGCGCCGGGTACAAGTGCCGCGGAACTGCGGCTCACCTGGGTTGCGGACGAACGTGTGGTGCATGAGACAGTGGTCGATCTGCCGCAACTGGACGAGCTGCCGCAGACAACCCTTGTTACCAAGACGCCGTGGACGTCAGGTATGACAACATTTGTCGGCCCAGAACTCGGCACGTTGGCGAAGTTGGGCCCGGGGAACGCCGTTTCCGCGGATCTCCACGCTTTGAACGACTACAGCGCTTCCGTCCCGGCCGAGGATTGGATCGATTATGATGTGATCCTAACGACAAGAATCAACGGCGCGGCGCCGAGGGTCTATGAGAAAGGGCCTTACTGGCTTATGTACCCACTTGATCAGATGCCGCAGCCCACGCCACAGATTTACATCACACGAATGATCTGGCAGGTTGATTCAATTAGGTTTTATATTGAATAAGAATTCAATTCTTTGGTATGGCGCCGCAACCGCGCTCGGCATAATGATGATTGTGTCGACTGTTTGGGTGTACCAAAGTTACGTTGCACAGAGAAATGAACTAGATACCACAGTCCGCACATCGGCCTGGATTGTGTTTCAGACTGCACTCGAGTTCAACACATTGGATGCAGCTCTATCTGTATGTCGCCAGAACAAGGTGTGCAATGGCGAAATGGTCCTTCTTCGTGCAGAAATATTTGCATCTCGTCTGGATGTACTGGCAAATTCGGCTGAGACCGATATGTTGAATTTTGTCGGGCCGTACAAAACTACTTTGAATGACACATACCGAAAGCTATCGGCTGTTTTTCGTCGCTATCCGCCGGAATTGGCTGAGCTTAAGGGTGGAGAAATTTTAGCGGCGGTGGCAAATGAAGTCGGCGGCTTCAGGGTTACGCTTCAGCAGATCCTGCGTGACGCCACCATCTACAACTCCGATATCGAGCAGCGGGCGGCACTGCTATCCTCGACCGATCCGGCAATTCCATTTGCCGGTTTGTGGGCGTCGGCCGTCGCCCTGATTCTTTCGTTGGTGGTGCAGGTCAAGCGAACGCGTCGTGTCCTGAGCGAAGTTCAGAGCCTCCGCCGCGACGATTACGAGCGACAGCGAAGTACAATAAACCTCCTTGATACCCTGCGTTCACCGATCATCGTCGTCTTGGCCGACGGAACCGTCGCTTACTGCAACACCGCCGCTAAACAAGCCTTTGGCGTCTCCCACGGACAGCAGGAACCGTTCGCGCTTATGCCAGACCTGATGACAGTGTGCGCTCCAGGCGGTAGCGGCGTAGTTTCGATCGAGACGCTGACGAAAGGTCGACGCTCTTTTCAATGCAGCGGCAACACGTTTGCCTGGTCTGGCGCCGCCGCAACCTTGTATGCTCTAAACGACAACTCCGTTGAGCGCGATGCGCAGCTGGCAGCCATCGAGACTGGCAGGCTGGTCGTTCTGGGTGAATTGTCATCTTCGATCGCACATGAGCTGAGTCAACCCCTGTCAACGATTAAAATGGCTTCGCTGAATGCCAGAATGCTGCTGGCCAAGGGGGCGGCGGACGCCGCTAACCAAAAGCTCAACCGCATCGACGACCAAGTAGACCGAGCCGCACGTATCATCAGCAACATCAGGAAGCTTGCCATACCAAACAAGACGGAGGGCATTTTCAACGTCCGCAAATCGATCGACACCTGCATCAGTCTGGTTGGGCAGCAGTTCGCCGTTGCCAACTTGCGCATTCACACGGACTTTCATTGCGCCATCGAGCCGTTGGTTAACGGCAATTCGACCCTGTTTGAGGTCGCGGTAACGAACCTGTTGATCAACGCACGGGACGCCTTTGTCGGCCGTTCCCTTACCGGCGGCGATGGCGTTGTTCGAATCTCAGTCGAGTGTGGGGAGAGGCTCCTCATTGTTGTGCGCGACAATGCGGGTGGAATCGAACCGGCGATACTGCCGCGCTTGTTTGAAAGCTTTGCGACCACCAAGATGGGGGTGGGTATGGGGCTTGGGCTCTCTATCAGCCGGCGGTCGATTGAAGACATGGGCGGTTCATTGGTCGCAGCAAACGACTCGGAGGGAGCGGTGTTTACCATCGAGGTTCCGGTGGCAGCATGATTGGAGGAGAACACGCCGAGACAGTACTGATCTGTGACGACGAAATTGACCTGGTTGCTGAGCTTGGAGACTTATTCGTGGCCTTCGGCTGGGGAACAGTCACCAGCCATACGTATCCTGAGGCTATCGCCGCGTTGACGGAGGGTATTCCAGTCAGTTGCTTACTCACCGACCGAGCAATGCCGGGCGGCAGCGGCGACGACCTGATTGCTTTCGCGCTGAGCCTGCCAGTTCAACAGCGCCCCAAAGTGCTTGTCCTCATGACCGGCGTGCCAGACCTGAGGGCGAATAGTAGCGAGGCGCTAGCCGACCTCATTGTAGAAAAGCCCTTCGATCCTGCCTGGTTGCAGGAACAGATGACACGCCTCTTGCACCGTAACCACCGAGTAGACGAATGACCTCCAAGACCCGGGTGCTCCTCGTAGACGATGAGGAGCCATTGGCGGAAGAGCTAGCCGATTTCCTCAGGATAAGTGGCCTGACGGTAGTTGTTCGTCACAATGCAATCGACTCCCTCCAGGCTCTCAATACCGATCCAACAATCTCACACCTCGTGACGGACATTTCGATCGGCCCCCTCAGCGGGCTCGAATTGCTGCGGAAGGTCAAGCAGACATCACACGGTGCGCGCCTGCGCTGCATCGTCTTCTCGGGACATGCAAGTGTCGACAATCTGCTCGCCGCGCTGCGCCTGGGTGTTGCCGATTTCCTCCCAAAGCCAGTGGGGGGCCACGAACTGCTCGATGCGATACGGCGCTGCTCTGCACCAGACGTAGCGCAACGAGTTGAGGCGGCAACGCCTCTTGATACGGCATCATTGCTGTTGGCAGCGCGCAAGCGACGCGATGCCCTTTTCGGACCCGAGCTGTTTGATGATCCCGTCTGGAACATGTTGCTCGACCTGCGCGACTCTACCCTGCGCGGCAAGCCGGTCACTGTCAGCGACCTGTGTTCGGCCTCTGGTTCGTCTCAGACAACCGCACTAAGGCGCTTGAATGAACTCCAGGCTATGGGACTTATAGAACGCAGTCCGGACTCCCAAGATAGGCGACGAATATTCGTGCGGTCGACAGAACGCGGCGACCGACTTATGGAGACCTTCGCTACTTGGTTCTCGTCAATGGTCGGAGCGGGGTAAGAGCCAGGCGTGTACTGGGTCGCCTCAATCGCCCGACCAGAAACGTCGGGCTAGCGCATGGCGATAGACAAAAACCACCCGACAATCCCGCTGGCAACCGAAGTCCCACCGACAGCGATCGCCGACAGATAATGGCCTGATACTGCCAGCCAGACTATGCTCCACAATATCAATGACGGAACAACCGCAAAAACGACGATCTTCTGAAATCTGCTGAGATGATCCTCAGCGACCCGGAAGTCCAACTCCGGAAAGCGAGTCGTCCGACTTTCGTCTTCTGGCGACCGCCATTTCGATCTCGCCGACTGATTATTCATTCTGACCTCCTCACACACAACCCCAGACCCAGCCGCAAAAGCATTTCAGCCAGCAAGCTTGAGTTCGGGAAACCGCGGTTGACCAGCAAAGTTTGGTGCCTCGGGCTCGAAACCCAGCTGCACCGTGAACAAGCGCCAATCCGGCCTCCCTTTCATCACAGACGGCCGCATGACAACGTAATAACGCGCCCCAGGAGACTCACTGAACGCGACCGCAATGTCTAAATCATCAGTCGAATTGAGCTCGTTCCGGAATTCTCGGCGCAGTGAAAGCACCACGGGAAGCAGATTTGTTTCGACGATCAGCATGTCAGCCGCGTTAATCAGCGAACGACTTCCTGCATCACCAGTCGCGTTGACGACAAATGATGCGAATCTGTATTGGGCAAGCATATCCTGTAGCTTGTCCGACCGACTAAAATCTGCATCAACGATACCGAGCATTTCCGTGTCCCAGACACGCCGAATTCAAACCCGGCCAGTCATGGTACGAGGGCACGTACACATCATTCCACGCCAAAACACACCATTTTGGGGCGCGGCCCAGTGCTTCAACTCCACTATGACTAGGAGCACTGAGCCAGTGAGCGGCAAGTAAGGGTGTCGAGTAGTGGTGGCCTGGCGCCGAACCAGTTGATGATGGCTCAGAGGGTGAACGTCCCCGACGTTACCCTAGCATCAGGAGGGTAGCGACCTTGGCGAAACCTCTCTAACTATCGGAGCGCCAGCCTCAACCCGCCACGGCGCTTGAGCGAATTCAAATCAGGCCGAGAGGTCACTGGCATCGGTGTCGCCGACTTTCTTGCCGAACCCAAATCGTTTCGCCAGTCGCGAACGGACCTCAGAACAGCCTGGCGCAGTCATCGGGTAGTCCACCGCAAGATCCCACTTCTCTGTATTTCTCCGGCGTAAGGCCGAATTTTCTCAAATGTCGTGTGAGGACCCTGTACCGCTTTCCATCCTCCAGACTGAGTATGTAGTCTCTCGTCACCGTGTGGCGAATATAGACGCTGCCGGCCAACGGCGCTGGTTCGTAAGCATTAGGACGCCCCACACCGTAAAGTGCTTCGTGCACAGCAGGTATCAAAATTGAAAGGGTGGCGACATGCACGGCATTATTGCTTACATAGGCCGCTACAATCCTGGCGCTTGCGCTAATCAGGACACTAGATCGGGAATCGGTCATGACACACCTCCACGTAAATCGAACGAGGAAGCGGCAAGCGGGTCAACACAGAATGCATCCAGTACGAACGTGATGTGACGCTGCCGTCTGTCGTTTTGCTACCGCCGCCATTCCGTCTCGTTGCAGGCACTGCAACTGTGACATCTGTCACTTTCTTATTGACGTGATCTCACGCCTTACCTGAATCCAGACTTGCCTAAATTCATGCACAGACGGTCCTTCAGGCTCGAATTCGCCCACGGATTTGCCCAACGCCACCGATTGTTCGACCGTCCCGCGATGAATGATAGCCTGGTCGGCTACCCGGCATCCAAGGCCCGCAAAGACAGCCCTGGCCTGCCGGACACTCGGCGCCTCCATGAACAAACGAGGCGCCTGACACTGCGTCAAGACAACGGTGGTTCGCTTCGCCATGGTGGCGGCGAGCTTTAGTGTGGCCTCTGCAGCATGGAGGTCGAGTGCCGTAGCGCGCACGGGCACCAGAATGAAGTCTGCCAGCCTCATGGCGGAGGCAAGTTCGGTGTAGTTGTGTGGGGGCGTATCCACGAAGACGTAGTCATAGTCTTGCGTTCGCGCCGTCACGATCGCCTGCTCCAGCCCCGGTAGGCTCGCGGATATCGTGTCGGGCTGTGCCGCATCTCTCCTGTCGCGCCAGTAGGTGAGCGAACCCTGGGGGTCGCAATCCACCAGCAGAGTCTTTCCGTCCGCTGCGGCCAGTACGCCCAAATTCAGCGTACAACTTGTCTTCCCCGAGCCCCCCTTTTGACTGGCTACGAATACAATGGCGGTAGGCATCTGCGACTAACCCTCCCAGGTCGTATACTTGTGGCGCTTTCTAGTGGCGAGCATTCCACTCGTTCACGTACTCCTTGAATTTACCGCTCTTGTGCGATAATAAGTTGCAGCCGTACTCGATGGTAATCTCAGCGTCACCAAACAATACTTTCTTTGCGCGCAACAGAAATTCAGCCCTCGCTTCCGAAGTACACTCAATTCCTATCTGTACCCGGACCGTGTACCGGTTTGGGCCCACTTGGGCGATCTGCCATCGCTTCGCCCCGATTATCCCCCGGAGCTCCCCGAGAGGCACGCCGCCGAATACAACCCGACCATCGGGATGACGAAATGCGTCGTACATTCTCCCGACGATGCGCCGGATTACACTCAGTCCGCGGCCGCAAGGACATTGCTGGCCGGCAACGGCGACGTCACCCTGGTCGTAGCGAATAAGCGGCAACGCGGTTGATGCGAAGGGTGTGACCAGCACGCGTCCAGCAACGCCGGGTTGGCAAGCACGTCCATCCTCATCAACTACCTCGACCAGGACGGTCTCGTCGTTGACGTGAAAGGCGCTCGGATCGAGAGGGCATGGATGCGCAATGGGCCCGGCCTCCTTGGAGCTATAGAGCTCCACGGTTGTTGCACCAAACGACGAGTGCACCGTCTCTCGATCGTGGGAATTGATGCCGCCGCCCCTCACCAGAAAGCCCCTAAGTCTGTAAGGGCTAGCTAGGGCATCGTTGAGGAGGCTCAGTTCCAGCGGCCAGGACGCGCCAACCGCCACATAGCCGTGCTGATGGTCAGCAATCGCTTCGAAAAGCCCGGTAAGCGAAGTGCTCTTGGACAGGAAAACTGCGCTTCCTTGACTTGCCCGGTTGTCCCACGGCGGCCCCCAAGGGCCTGTGCGGTCGCCCGACACGCGTCCGGGCGCATCGATATACACTCTGTTCAGCAGGGTCCGTGACCAGTCAATACGGTGCCAACCATGTGCGCGCCAATTGCAAGCGGCAACCATATCGGCCATCCACCCCGTCGTCCGAACAGTGACAGGATCGCCAGTCGACCCCGAGCTCGATTGATCGCCGAACGGCCCGTGCGCTCGAACCGGCACTCGTGACAGCATGGTGTTGAAGTTTGCCGACAAGTCCGCCCGTGTCACGATCGGGAGGTCGTTCCAACGAGCCCACTCAATAGCGTCGTTCGGACCGAAGGCTGCGCCCAGGCGGAAGCGGTAGAACGGAGTTGTAGCCCTGGCATGATTCAGAAGGCTGGTCAGGTGTCGACGTTGCAGCGCCTGTAGTTTGTCCGCCGACCACCACTGGCTCTCCAGCAGCCCCTCATAGAACAGGCGGAGCTGAAGTCTCATTGCATTTTGTCACTCATCTTTGCGCAAAAGGGCACCCGCAGTGGGTGCCCTCTCAATTATCGCCATTGCAGTCTCGATTAGAACTTTACTGACACACCAGTCTGCAAAGCGAAGTTGGCGACGGTTTGGGTAACGGTGTACTCGGCGCCCGTCTCGTCAGACTCACCTGTCACATCGATCGTCCCGAGATCAGTCATGCTGGCCTCGAGGCGCAGAATCATGTTGTCCGTTGCTGCGTAATCTACGCCTGCGCCCACCGTGTAGCCCCACAGGGTTTCAGTGTTCGAGCCGCTCCAGTCGTAGCTCGCGGAACCGTCCAGGTCGGCGACCGAATTGCCATCAATCGCTGGATTCGTTACGCCCACATGGCCGTCTTCATCGACCGTTGCCGAGGTGGTCGCGGTAACTTGAGCGACAGAAGGACCGGCAAGGGCGAAGAGCATGAACCGATCCGCTGCGACACCGAGCTTCGCAACCGGCGCGAAGTAGCTGTCGTAGCTGGTTCCGAAGGCGAGAGAGTTGTCTTGATCCACACCACCATGGATAGCCGCGCCGCCCGGAGCGAGCTGCTCATTGATCGCACCGTCCCCAGTCCAGCTTACTCCAACCGGCAGGCTGCCCGTGACAATCCCGCCCTCGGGATCATCCGACACGGAGCCCGAGTCAATGACGCCATCGGACCAGGCATCGCTGTAAGAATTGCCAAACTCCCCGAATACGCCGCGCACTTCACCGCCCAGCACAAAGGCGCCCATCTGCACTTGCCCACCAGCAAAGCCCATGCCTGCCCACGCGAGTGCGGTCAAGTCCATCTCAGTAAGCCAAGGCGTTAGCCCAGCAAGGTCAAGCTCGTAGTCATCGTCGCTGCCTGGGCCGTTTGCGTCGAAATCGATGCTGGCCCCATCGACATCGTCGTATATCTTACCAGTGAAGTAACCGTCCGATGCCGACCAAGCGGCCGAGATACCCTCGGCGTCGGTTCCGTATGCGATATCAGCCGTGCTGTCCGACTGCACGACGCCCACTGCGCCACCGACGTAGAAACCAGACCAGTCAAACATGTCCTGAGCCATGGCACTGCTGCCAGTCAGGCCAGCCATAATCGCCATGACGGATGGATAGAGATACTTGCGCACGGTTCACTCCGAAGGTTGCTTTTACGCTCCTCTGAGCCGGTACCGAATGCGGGTTTTTCGGTCTCGCAGTTTCGCAACCATTTTCGTTCGTGTTAGTCCAATTTCGAGACATCCCTAGCAGGGCCTGCTTCACCCCGACCGGCGACATGTGGAAAGTGACATAGCCCTGCAACGGCGCTGACCGTGTTAATGCAGGTCGTCTCACATGCATCCAATGACAGGCATCTGGCGCAGATTGGGACGGAATGTACTGCTCAAGCCTCTTTGCGCGGGCAACACTGGCACCATCCGTCGCACAGTGGCAGTCGCACGTTTGTAACGACGCTGGCGCACAGGTCTCGCGACCATGACCGACGCCCGAGGCCATGGCATTCCAACCAAGCGCTAGTGCGCCCCACGATCTCCATCAACTGTCGGTGTTCGGCGGTACAGAAGTGCGGAGTGGTGCCCAAGCAGTCACTTATGTGGTGGCGAATGCACTCGTAGAACCCCATCTGTTCATGCAGCCCGGCGTGAAGCCGGCGAACGCCGGCCAGCTTAGCAGGCTTGCGTCCTGCAGGCCGGCAGCGGTTGGTGGTGGTTGCACATACGTTGCATTTCGTCCCGATATTCTGCTGATCGTGCTGTCGTAGCCATTTATGTGGTATGGTCGACGGAAGCGGCTAGGGCGGCTGCAGAAACAGCATCCAAGCCATCCATCCGTACCTTAAGCGTCAACAATCGGGCCAACTGCCCGCTAGCGGATGTTGCCCAGTGATTGAAACCCAGCGGTTCACGACCACTGCGCAGTTATGTTGCCGTGCCCAAGACAATATGAAACGTCACTTTATTGCCCCACGATGGCCAGTTGAAGCCTCCTCAACCTTGGTCCCTTCATGGTGGCAACAATTTCACTTGTGCCAAATCTACAGAAGCCTGATCAGAAAGCGGCTCCTGGTGGGTCTGGGCAGTAGCTCGCCGGGTAGCTGACGATGGGGGTGCTGACTGCGCATTTCGGCACCCCCATCGCGAACTGGCTTGTTCTGCGTTGTGTTGACGGCGCCAATCGGGGCCGGGAAAGACCCTAACGCCCGATCTCCTCGGCACTTCATTCAGACGTAGCACCCCCGTCAGACGCAGGGTGACGATCGCGACCGCCTCGGCGCTAGGCGCAGGGGACCCGAGTCTGCTGGCCAAATGGGGTGCTGAACGCAGATTGCAGCACCCCATCGGCGCGAGGCGATCCTCGTACGGCCGACCAGCAAGCGCTTTGTACTCTAGATGATCGAACAAGCACTGGCTCAACGAATTACCGGTAGCAGCTCCGCAGTGTGACGCTCGACTAAAGCGCTGAGGAGAGCTCGATGAAACTGAAGATGGGGGTGCTGGATGCGGCAACAGCACCCCCATCATGCTTACCGTCGGTGTACAGTCGACGGACCAGCTGGTTGACGAGACGCTTATATTGGAGCGCAGCAAGTCTCAATCAACACATTGGCCATTACCACATATGTGACTAGATTGCTGCTGATGATTGCAACAGGTCTAGGGATTTAAGCTTTATACTGGTGTAGTCTGCTTCAACATACGTCCGAAATGGACGCGATCTACTTCGGCGGCGCCAACGACTTTTAGTGTCTGTTAACCATAGGGACACGACTTTAATTCCGGCACACCCCGAACCAGAAGGGCACCCTTCAAGCCTCCAACTTCCGTGTGCTCTTTACTAGGGCGAGCAAGGTTGTAGCTCGTGTTGCTCGCCCGAGCTTGGCTTGACGAACAGTGCCGGTTTTGCAGAACTAAGAGGTGGCTCGGTAAATCTGGACAGCGGGTTAAGTGGAGTTTCTGCCTGAAGGCGGCCAAGATGGCTGCCGAACAGGAGATCAGATGACGAAGCGTATACGC
>CAIMLX010000093.1 GCA_903842455.1 uncultured Hyphomicrobiales bacterium
ACCATCTCATGCGGCACGTTGGCCGGCACCGCCAGGACCAGCGGATCGCGGAACAGGCTGGCCACGCTGAAGGATGCCCGGTCCTCCTCCAGCGCCTCGTCGTTCACGATGACGCAGTTGAGCCGGTGCAGCCGCAGGTGCTCGACCAGTTCGCCGCTGGTCACCGCGGAAGTCACCTCGAACTTGGCAAAACCCGGCTCTTCGCTGGCGATGCGCCCCGCGGCGGCTAGGAAGCGCCCGCGCAGCGTCGGGATCACCCCCATCCTGAGGAAGATGCGGTTGTCGGCAAAGCGCTTCTCGTGCTCGTCGATGGCCTGATCGAACTTGCGCAGCAGGTCGTCGGAGAACTTGAACCAGAACTCGCCCGACGGCGTCAGGCTCACCGCACCGGTGCGGTTGCGATTGATCAGCTGGACGCCCAGCCGTTCCTCGAGCTTGGCCAGCTGCTGGCTGATCGACGGCTGCGACAGGGCCACGCGGCGTGACGCCTTGGTGATCGAGCCGGAAATGACGACGGCGCGAAAAATCTGCAGCTGCTTGAGCGTAATATCCATCATCTCCCCCAGGGGGCGATGACATCACAATACTCCCAATTGGGTAACCCAATCGAATGTCTTAGTTACAATGTAACAGGAATGTGACCGGGGGGCTGCGTCGCCGCAGCCCCCGGCATTGGCGTCACGGCGCTGGCGCCGGCGGAACGTAGTTCGGCGAGAAGGTCAGGAGATAGGCGATCAGGTTGTCCTCGTCCTCTTCCTTCGGCAGGCCGGCAAAGGCCATCTTGGTGCCGGGCACCACGTCCTTGGGCTTGCGCAGGTAGGGCTTGAGGGTTTCCTCGGTCCAGACCAGGCCGCCGGCTCCGGCCTCGATCATGGCCTTGGAGTACTTGTAGTCCGGCGCCGTCCCGGCCGTCCGGCCGAAGACATCGTTGAGCTGCGGACCGACCTTGTTTTTGGCGCCTTCGCCGACGGCGTGGCAGGCCATGCACTTCTTGAAGACCGTGGCTCCGGCGTCAGCGTCGCCTGCGGCGAGCACCGGCGTTGCCGCCATTGCCAGGACGATCAGGGAAACAACCCATTTCATACTTTGTTCTCCTCGGAAGCCGATTGATGCCGGCGACAAGTGACATATCCCATGCCGACCGCAAGCCTTCCGAGTCAAGCGACGGGGGGAGCAACATGGCGTCGCAGGGGTCATTCAGGATGCGCCCCGCGCCGGATCCGCCGAATCCCCAGGAAGACCAGCAGCAGCACGACGGGCGCCGAGATGGCCAGCATCGTCCCCTTGGAGGCCGGCAGCCAGTCGTGCAAGCCCTCGTAGAAGTACCCCAGCACGCCCAGCGCATAGTAGGAAATGGCGATGATCGACAGCCCCTCGACGGTCTGCTGCAGGCGGAACTGGCTTCGGGCGGTCGCCGACAGGCCGTCGAGCACCGACTGGTTCTGCACCTGGATGGCCAGCGACATGCGCGCATCCAGCAGTTCGATCGAGCGCTGCACCTTGTCGGTCAACGCCCCCAGGCGCTTCTCCATGGCGCGGCACGTGGCGATGGCGGGATGTCCCCGGTTGGAGATGAAGCGCTCGATGGTGGTGAATTCGCCGATCGCCGCCTCCCGCAGGCGCCGCAGCCGGTTATCGAGCAGATCGGCATAGGCCTGGGTCGCGGCAAAACGGAAGCTGGTATCCTCGACCGTGCGTCCCACTTCGCTCGACAGCGCATGCAGGCCGGCCAGCGTGTCCTGATGTTCCTGCGCCGACCGGCTGAGGCCGATCGTCTGGATGATCTGCGTCAGCCGCTGCTCGTACTCGGCGACCCGGCCGCCCAGTGCGCGCGCCAGCGGCAGGCCCAGCAGCGCCATGCTGCGATAGGTCTCGATCTCGAGCAGGCGCCGCACGATGACGCCGCGCCGCAGGTCGCCGCAGCCGCCGGTAGCGACCTCGAAGCGGACAAAGCGGTCGGCTTCGAGATGGAAGTCGGTCGCCGCCTCGGCCTGTCCATCGAAGATGGTGGAGTAGCACATGCTGAGCGGGCTGAAGCCGGCGAGCGCCGGCGCCGCGATCCGCCCTCCGGCCGTCAGGTCGATACGGGTGGCCGATATCACCGGCAGCCCGGCATGCAGTTCGAGCCCGATCCCCTCCGGTGCACTCACCTGGTCATCGATCGGCGCGGACCAGGTCAGGGTGGCGAATTCGTTGTGAAGCTCCCAGGTCACCACGCGCCCGCCCTGCTCGAAGGTCAACTGCCGGGCCCAGGGCGGCCCGTCGGCGGGCATCCCGGCGACCTGCATCATCCGCCCGTGCAGGGCCCGGAGGTCGTCTCCTGTCCCCTGTGCGCTCATGAAGGCCAGCCGACGCACCCGGCACGGGGCCGCCATCGGCAGGACCGGACGCGCATGCGTCTCTGCATCGATCAGCCGCCGGTCGGCATGTTCTGTCCAGTGCATCGCGGTTCCCCCCGGGGTTGGGCATCACCCTGTTGCGGTGAGGAGAGCGCAGGCAATCTCGCCTTTCGTCGCGCGTCGGCGAACGCTCAATAGGCTTTCCTATGCGTTGTATTGGCTAAGCTGCGACGAGCACGATGGCTCCGCACTGGACCGCTAGTGCCGGCTCAGGGCCTCTGCCGCAAAGGTCAGCGCGTTCTCTACGGCGCGGATTTCAACCACGATCGGCCCGACGCGTGGATCGGCCTCCCAGGCGCCGTAGCCGCGCTGCTTTGCCAGCTCGGCCAGTTCCACGGCGCGCCGGCCGACGATGTCCGCCGCGGTGCGCGCTTCGCTCAGGGCGTCGGCGCGCACGGTTTGCGGGGTGCGTGGATTGGAGGCGAGAACCTGCAGGCGTTTGGCGTTGGCACGCCACTGGCGTGCGAACTCCTCCGCCCGTTTCAGGCGAAAGACCACCTGCGTCTCGCTGAGCCCCGTTCCTCCCATTCCAACCCCCCTTCCCGCCACCATCGAATCAGTCTCGCCGAGAGTCAATTTGGTGCGGCGTTTTTGATGCGAGTTGGCACCCGGGTGCGGCAACGAGGATAGAAACCCGTCAGCCGACCGGTTCCAGGTCACCCAGCAGCGTCGGCACCAGTTCGCTCACCGTCGGATGCACATGCATGGTGCGCTTGATCGCCTCGTATCCCACCCCGTTGGCCATCGCATCGATCAGCGAATGTACCACCTCGTCGGCCTCGATGCCGAGCAGCGCCACCCCGAGGATCTCGCCGGAATCGGCGTCCGCCACCACCTTCATGAAGCCGCGCGTCTCGCCGCGCTCCTTGGCGCGCCCCACCCGCGTCATCGGCCGCGTCGCCTTCAGCACCTTGCGCCCCGATTTCAGCGCCTCCGCCTCGGTCATCCCGGCGCGCCCCAGCGGCGGATCGATGTAGAGGGCGTAAGCCATCACCCGGTCCGAAACCTTGCGGTCCGCGCCATCGAGCAGGTTCTGCGCCACGATCTCGAAATCGTTGTAGCTCGTATGGGTGAACGCCCCGCGCCCGTTCACATCGCCCAGCGCGAAGATATTCGGCACCGAGGTCCGCAACTGCTCGTCCACCTCGACATAGCCGCGCTTGCCCTGCTTCACCCCGATCGCTTCGAGCCCCAGCGCCTCGACGTTCGGCGTCCGCCCGATGGCGACGAGCAGATGGCTGCCATCCACCCGCCGCTCCTTCCCGCCGGCCGAGAAGCTGATCGACACGCCATCGGGTAGCGTCGATGCTCCGAAACCATCGACGCCGGTGATTACCTCGATCCCGTCCTCCTCGAGGATCGTCCGGATCGCATCGGAGATGTCTTCGTCCTCGCGCGAAGCAAGGTGCGAGCCCTTCTCCAGCACCGTCACCTCGGCCCCGAACCGCCGGTACATCTGCGCGAACTCGAGCCCGATATACGAGCCGCCGACGATCACGAGGTGCCGTGGCAGCGTCTCGAGTTCCAGGATCGAGGTGCTGTCGAGATAGGGCACCGCGCCCACCCAGTCCGGCACCACCGGCCGCGCCCCGGTATTGAGGTAGATCGTGTCGCCCTCGACCACCTCGCCGTTCACCTCCACCGCGTGCGGCGAAACGAAGCGACCCTCGCCATAGATGATGCGGAGAGTGTCGAGCCCGCCGAGCCAGCTCTCCAGCCCGTCGCGCGAGGCCATGACGATCTTCTGCTTCCGCGCCCGGATCGCCGCCATGTCCACCGATACCGGCCCCGCCGATACGCCGAAATCCGCCGCCCGCCGCGCCAGCCACGCCACCCGGGCCGAAGCCACCAGCGCCTTTGTCGGCGAACAGCCGTCGTTGACGCAGGTGCCGCCGAGCCAGCGCTTCTCGATCAGCACCACCTTCTGCCCGGCCTCGGCCAGCCGCGCCGCCAGAAACGGCCCCGCCTGCCCCGCGCCGATGATGATGGAATCGTAGTGCTGCGGCATGGCTCGCTCCTCTATCCGAAGGCGAGGGAGCCTAGCGCCGGCATCCCACCGGTCAACCGCAGGTCAATCGCTTGTGACGACAGTGGCCGCTCACCCCTCCCGCCCAAGCCCGGCAGGTCAATCGCCGGCAACCGAAAGGCCATCGGCTCGGTTCATGGCTCGCCTGCACGGCGGACGCTTCGCGACGCCGCCCCGGTTCTGCTAGGGTTGCAGCATCCGCAGTGTTCCATGGGGTTCCGACTATGCCCGGCAAGTCCAAATCGGCCGACACCGCCACCATCGTCAGCGACGACGCCATCCGCCAGCGCGCCGATTTCCTGTGGGAGGCCGACGGCCGGCCCGACGGCCGTGGTGACCACTACTGGCACCTCGCCCACGAGGAAGCGACGAGGGCTCCGGCAGCGGAAACCGGCACCCGCACCGGCAAGGCGACCAAAGGCAAGAACCCCTCAGAACCGCCTGCCGAGGGGAAGGCCGGCCAGAAGGCCTCGAAGTCGAAGGTGAAGGTGAAGGTCGCCGAAGAGGCCACCAAGCCGAAGAAAAACCCGAAGCCCCGCGCCGCCGTCCAGAAGTCGCTCTAGGCACTGAGCTCGCCGGGGTCCTCCACCGCTTTAGCGGGGGAGGGGGACCAGCCGCAGGCTGGTGGAGGGGGCGGCCCGATCACCGCCCCATCTTCAGACTGAAGTATTTTAATCTAGCGCCGCGACCGCGATCACTTCCACCTTCAGTGCCGGGTGCGCGAGGCGGGCTTCGATGCAGGCGCGGGTCGGCGGGTTGGCCGGGTCGATCCACGTGTCGTAAACCGAGTTCATCGCGGCGAAATCGCCGATATTGTTGAGGATCACTTGGATCGTCAGCAGCTTGGCTTTGCTGGTCCCGGCCTGCGCCAGCAGCTTGTCCACCGCCGCCAGCACTTCGGTCGTCTGCTTCTCGATCGTGCCGTTATAGTCGGCGGCCACCTGGCCGGCGAGGTAGACGGTGTTGCCGTGGACCACGGCCTGGCTCATGCGCTTGCCGGCTTCGTAGCGGGTGATGCTCATCGAAAACTCCCTTGGAATTGCCGCGCCTGCTTACAGCCCGCAGCCCGTGCGGCAAAGCCCCAAATCACCGGCCGGCGGCGCGCCGCATCGCCGCCTCCCAGCGGTCGATCTGCCCGGCCGGGTCGAGAAACCCGCCTGCTGCCGCCGCTACTCCCGGCACCATGTCCCGCACCGCCTCGACATCGAGCCCCCGCAGCGCCGCCGCCACTTCCCAAGGCGACCCCACCGGCAACACGAACCCGTTGCGCCCCGGCGTCACCATCTCCGGTATCCCCCCGATCGGCGCCGCCAGCACCGGCACATGGTGGGCAAAGGCCTCGATGATCACTGTCGGCAGCGTATCGAACACCTGCGATGGCACGACGCAGAGGTCGATCCCGGCAAAGAACCGCGCCTTGTCGCCCACCCAGCCCAGCCAGCGGATCCGCGGGTCATCGTGGCGCCGCCTGAGCCCCGCCGCATAGTCCGCCTCGCCCGTCCCCGCCACATCGAGCGTCGCATCGATCCCCGAGGCGACGAAACCGGCCAGCAGTGCCTCGATCCCCTTGGTCGGCACCAGTTGCCCGATGAACCCCAGCCGCAGCGGCCCCTCCCGCCGCGCCGGCAGCGGCACCGACACGGGTATCGCCGACGGGATCAACTCGGTCGGCACGCCGCGAAACATCCCGGAAGCCAGATGCAGGTCGATGATCGCCCGGCTCAGCCCGACAACCCCCGCCAGCGACCGCGACAGTCCCGGGTGCGGCCAGCGCAGCACGCTGCGGGCCATCCCGCCCGCCGACCCCGGCGGCGCAAACAGCGTCCTGAGGCTGGGGCTCAGCAGATACGCGTCGCACACCCGCTGCAGCACCGGCACCCCGGCATGCTTACCAGCCAGCCAAGTCGATACGGAAATCCCCGCCAGCAGGTCGCTGAACAGCAGGTCCGGCTTAACCTCCGCCATGGCGCGCCGCACCAGCCGATAGCCGCCCGGATTGAACGCATCGAGCCCATGCCACATCGCCCGCGCCATCCGCCCGTGCGACCTGAGCGGCAGCGCCGCATAGAGGTTGGGGATGCGCCGCCGCATTACCCGCACGCCGGATGGCGTCTCGTAGTCCGCTGCCGTGCCGCCCACGGTCAGCACCACGATCTCGTGGCCGCGCGCCGCAAGCCCATCGCAGATCGCGCCGAGCGTGATCTCGGCCCCGCCGATCACCTCCGGCGGATAGAGCGCGCTCACGACGAGGAGCCTCATCGATCGCCCGGCAGCGGAAATCGCTTCTCGACCCCCAGCCGCCCCGCCTCGCCCACCGCCATCGCGTCGCGCAGCAGCGCCAGTTGCCGCCCCCGCCGGCGCGAAAACAGCCGCAGCAATCCGAGTACCGCCGCCCGGTTCAAGCCATGCATCAAGCGGTTCCGCCGCAGCCGGAAGGCATCGATGAACGCCTCGTTCCGCGCCCCGTAGTACAGCCGGAACGCGTCCGGCACCTCAAGCCAGCGCCGCACCGAGAACACCCCGGCCCTCCGTCGTCGCTGCGGTCCATGTCCTCCACCACGAGGTCGGTCGCCAGCACCACCCCGCCTGCCCGCATCGTCCACTCCGTGTCGTCGGCGTAGAGCACGAAGGCCGGGTCCGGCAGCCCGATCCGCTCGACCAGCCCGCGCGTCACCAGCAGCCCGCCATATCCGGCGCTCCGCATCACCACGCGCGCACGCACCGCCGGCGGCCCGACCACCCGCCGCCACAGCTTCCCCGGCAGGTCGAACAGGTGGAAACCGAGGCACGAGTCCGTCCGCCGCGCCGCAATCCCCCGCGCCTCGACCCAATAGAGCCGCGGCCGGTACGCTGCCACCGCGTCCGCGCCGATCGCCAGCAGCCCGTCGATCACCCCCGGCCCCGGCAGATTGTCATCATCGAGCAGCAGCACCCGCGCGTTGCCCGGATCGTCCAGCGCGGCCTTCAGCCCCGCCGCAAACCCCACCGCCGACCCGCCATTGCTCGCCAGCTCAACCATCCGCGGCACCGGCTTCAGCCCCGCCGCCCGCACCAGTCCGACATTGCCGTTGGCCACCACGATCCACTCGCGCAGCGCCGCCTCGCCCGCCAGCGCCTCGGCCTGCCGTCTGAGAAATCCCATCCGGTCCCCGTAACTGACTGTCACCACTGCCAACTCAGCCAAGCTTCCGCCCCACCCCGATGAGCCGCGGCGGTACCATCACCGCCCGCTGCTCGAGCACCGCGAACCCCGCGAGAAACACCTCGCGCATCGCCTGCTCGCTGAACCGGTAGTAGTCGCCGGGATAGTCATGCACCTGCAGCACCGGCGTACTCGCCGCCACCCCATCGAGCCACGCCGACCGCACCATCCGACCGAGGACGCCAGCCAGCTTCGCCACCAGTGACTGCCCCGGCACATAGCCCGGCACCCCGAGCATCGCGATGCCGCCCACCCGCAGCACCCGCCGTATCTCCCCCAGTGTCAGCCAGAACTTCGGATCATGCTCCAGCACCGCATTGCAGAGCACCAGGTCGAACGCCCCATCGGCGAATTCCGGCATCGCATTGGCATTGCCGCCGACGATCTCGAACCCGCCGAAACGCGACGGCCCGTCGAGGTTGATCCCCACCCGCCGCGCCCCTGCCAGTTCCGGCAGCGCCAGCAGCGTCGAGGCATCCGGCACCGCGCCCACTTCCAGTACCGCAGCACCCGGCGGATATCGCCGGCAAAGCGCGGCAAACTCGGCGTGCACCCGGTCATGCATCGTCGTAGCCAAGCGACTTGAGCAGTGGCCGCCCGTAGGCCGCGACCCGCGCCCGCCGCCACCACGGCTGTCGCCGGAACTTGCCGATCCCCTCGAGGCTCACCTCGCCGCGCATCGCCGCCATCCCCGCTTCCGGCTGCGGCGCCCCGGCAAACTCCAGCACCCGCGCCGCCTCGGCATCGAACGCCCGGCACAGCGCCTCGTAGCGAACCTCGCAGTAGCGCTCGCGCAGCATCGCCCCATAACGCCGCCCCAGCGACACCGAGTTGCACCAGTGCTGCATGTTGTAGCGCGGGGCATCGAGCCGGTAGCCGATCCGGGCCATCGTCCCGTAAGCGAGGCCGCGCCAGTGCCCCACCCCGACCGCATCGACGAACACCTTCTGCCAGAACGGCTCCACCGGCGCGACATGGTCCGAAAACGCCACGTCCCGTCCATCGCGGATCAGGTGCACGTATCGCGCGCCTGGGAACAGGTAATCGATCAGCGGCAGCGCATAAACCGTCTCGCAGAGCTTCCAGCCCCAGGGCTGCACACCGTCATGCCCCCGCAGGTGGTCGGCGAACACGCCCTCGACGAGCCCCAGCAGCGCCCCGTCCACCGGCCGCGCCGTGTCCCACAGCGCCGA